>CAYLYM010000064.1:0-22573 GCA_964387645.1 uncultured Calditrichaceae bacterium
AAAATAATAAATAAAAACACAAAATTTGGAGGTCAAAATGAAGGCTAAGCTCAAGTTATGCATCACTCTCATCACCATTCTATCTTTTACTTTGGTGGTGGTATTTCTTTTCACACCCGCTATTATGAAATCAGAAGTCTTTTCTCCATGGAAACCTGTCAAGGAAACTCAATCAGTAAATTTCTCTACCTGGAGCCCAGTAGTACCGCCGCCCGTTCCTAAACTCTCCACCTGGAGTCCGGTTGTACCACCCCCCGTTCCTCGTCTGGCAACCTGGAGTCCGGTAGTACCGCCGCCTGTTCCCCGGTTAGCTACATGGAGCCCGGTAGTGCCTCCACCAGTTCCAAAACTGGCTACCTGGAGTCCTGTTGTTCCACCACCTGTTCCCAGACTGGCAACCTGGAGCCCGGTAGTACCGCCGCCTGTTCCCAGACTGGCTTAAGAATGAAAAATATTTAAAAAGGAAATGTGTCGATCTTTGAAAGATCGACACATTTTTTTATAAATTGGCTCTAAATATGAAGTTGTATTCAAATTTAGAGAGAATGAAAAATTTAAACCATAAAATTTTATAAGCCAGTTGGAGATTCTAATAATTTCAACGAATTATTGACTTAGAGTTCACTGGTGAATTTTCCGCTTTCTCTTTATAACAATTAAAGCGGTAAAAATAATCAGAACAAATATCAATAAAAGATATTTATGTGATAATTTTTGATCTGGGAATTCAATAGGATTCCAATCCCCCACCAGAATGAAAGAAGCCCAATAAAAAGGATCATAGTGTAATTTATTGGCAGATTTCATATAATCTATCTTGGCCATGCGTAATGCATGATTTTTTTTCCATCCTTTCTTTAAATATCGATAAAAATTTTCCATAATAAGTCTGGTAGACTCATCCTCCACATTCCATAAACTGACTACCAGGCTTGGTACACCCGCATAAAGAAATGCTCTGGTAATACCAACGATACCCTCGCCTTTATTCAACTGACCCAGAGCAGAATTACACGTACTGAGTACAACTATTTTAGCACTTAATTCAAGATTGAATATCTCATAAGTCTGAAGCAAGCCATCTTCTTCACCGCGACTTTCATCCGGTGTCAAAATCAATTTTGAATATAGAGGCTGTCGATCATTGTTCAAAAAATGAGTTGCCAAATGGATGATTTTTGCTTTAGGGGCTTTTTCTTTGAATATGGATTCTTTTGCCTTCTCTCTGGTGTAGATAAGATCAGAATCTGATTTTAGAATTTTCCCAATATTCTTCACTTCACTTTCAGCATTTTTTAGAGGGGTTACATAATACTTCCGCTGGAAGGTTTCAGAGGACGAGAGAGAATCCTGTTCAAAATAAAGATCATCCATCTTGATAATCGGGTTGGCCATGGCAAAGAAATCCAGTTCAGGAGAGCGGTAAACATTAAATTGCGGGGATAGGGCAGCTACAGAAGAAGCATACGAAATAGCGTATTTCTCAATTAAAAAATGAGCATGGGTAAAATCATATCGATTTTCAATCCCGGTAGTATCGAATATCAACGCTTCGAAGGGCAGATAAAATAATAAATCATCTGGAATAATAATCAGCTCCTTTGCTTCTTGAATCAAGAATTCTACTGGTTTGATTAAAAGCTCATAAAGTTGAAAAGCGGGGCCTACTGAAAAATCCGCTATATCGGCATTCCAAATGAGTTCATTTCTCTTCTCAAATAAATGATTTTTTGACCTGAAAAGACTGCTTAACTCCGCTAATTTACTTTCTAATTTTTGTCGCGAAATTGGGATGTTAAAAAAAATAACTGAATCGGGCGTGATAGTAAAAACCAAAATGTTTTCTTTACCTACAACATATTCAAGTAGAATCTGCCCTTTTTGCAGAATAGACTCTTGAATATCTTTCACAGTCAATGGTTTTCCTGAAGTCAACTGATAATAAGACTGCTGATTTTTTTTCACCCATTCCAGAAGTTCTGTTTTTTGTAATTCAATCTGGTTGATACGTTGATCTAATCTGAGAATTTTCACGCTATCTTTATGGATTTTCATTAACTCTGCCGATAATTCTGAATGCAATCTTTCCAATTGATAACGTGCCTGTCTGAGTCGGATAAAAATTGAATCAGGAATTAAATCAGCCAAAAGAGATTGACCACTGACCAGTATATTAAACAGATTTTTTGTCCGATATTTCTCTGCATAACTGAAGGCTTCGTCCACTTTATTTTGTTTAGCCAGTAATTGAATGATGGAAGGGTATACTTCGTATTTATCATTCAAAAAAGCACTGCTCAACATAGCCATATCCAATTCCTGACGAACGGAATCGAAGATGGCACAGGCAGTAGCAAAGTGGTGAATGGAGAGGTCGGGTTGATTCATCTTCATGTAAGCGGACCCCAGGCCGGAATGGGCTTCCCAGATAATCTGGAGATCTTTGGCTTCTTTCCCAATTTGGAGCGCTTTTTGATGATATTTGATCGCATTCGCATAATCACCTAATTCATAATGAATACTACCCAAATTTCGTGTAATATATCCCTGCAAGCCATTATCGCCCACCTTTTGAGCAATGACTAAAGCTTTATTAAAATATTCAACCGCCCTGTTAAAATCTTTTAAATTAGCATAAACTTCCGCCATGCCTGTGTAAATCAGCCGGTTCAAATTCTTAAAATTTTTTTCTAAAGCCAATCGGGAAGCCTTCTGGAAATATTCAAGAGCTATGGTATAGTCTTTTTTGTCGTTGCAGGTTAATCCGATATTATATTGCGTCACAATTTCTCTTCGAATATTTCCCAAACGATGAAATAGATCCAATGCTCTTTTTAAATACACCAACCCCTTATCATGTTGACCCAGGAAAGCATAAATTGATCCGATATCATTTAATGTTTTGGCTTCGCCAGCAATATCCCCAATTTCTATTGCTATGTTATTTGCTCGATGCATATAACTTAATGCTTTTTGATAATTCCCCAAAAAGTAATAGATTTGACCAATTCTTAGTAATGCAAGACCGGTCATCTCCACATTATTAAACTTCCTGGCTGTTTCTAACAGTTTCTGCCCGGATTGTAAAGCCTTGTCATATTCCATTTTCAGTCGATGTATAACGAAAATGCTGAAATAAGCCTGCATCAGATCAGGATTTATCTTCAATGCTTGATATAGCGTTTGGAGAGATTTATCGAAATTGTATTGATGATAAAAAATTTGCCCGAGGCCCAGTAGAACGTTTGCATTTTGTGGAAAATTTTGCATCATTGTTTTGAAATAGGCTTCACCTTCTCTCAGTTTTCCAGCCGCCTGGTAAACATCGGGCAATCCCCCTTCAGGACCATAGGCATCAGCAAATTCAGGATCCAAAGAAATGCACTTTTTTAGTTCATCGATGGCCTTTTGATAATATCCCGACTGATAATCCAGTTGGGCTAAGGCATAATAAGCATAAGGATTATCCTTTTGATGCTGAAGAATTTCTTTAAAGAACGCTTTACCTTCTGCCAATCGTTCTGTCACCACATAAAATGTGGCTAATTTTCGGAAAGCGTCAGAGAAATCGGGATGAGTACGAATAATTTTTTGAAGCGCTTCAATTGCCGTTTCATAATCTTGACGACCAGCAAGACGTAATGCCTTTTGGTAGTCCTCTTTAAAATTCAGGGAATTTTCTGCAAAAATTTCAGCAGATAATAATATAGATATGCCCCAAAAGGAGATAAGAATAAACAAAAATTTATGACAGATCATGCCCCTTACCAACGCTTCACAAAGAAGGTGAATTTCTGGATAATTTTAAATAAATAAATATGGAGGGGATAATTTCAAGAAATCAAGAATTTTTCCAGTTTTTTTAACATCGTTCGGGCATCGTCCATTTTTTGCCCTTTAAATGAAAGTACAATTTCAAACTCTTTTTTAGCTTGCTGGAAATCCCTTTTCATAAGAAATGCTTTCCCGGTATACCAATGGGCCTGCTCTTGTAATCTCCGACTATTTGTCATTTCAATTGTTTTTTGAAAATGCTCAATAGCCTTATCGACCATTGACAGGTCGAATTCGGAATGTCTTTCCAATGATTGTGATTGTTCCCTTAATAAATATGATAACCCACATACAAAATGGGTATATCCAAGATTGACTTCATTTGGATGGATATTAATATAATTTTCGGTTTCTATAATTGCCCTGGAGAAATCATTGTTTTCAAAAGCTCGCAATGCGGTAAACAAGGAAGTAGTTGTCGAACTACGCGTAATAGAAAACAATTCTTTTTTATCGATCTTCGCCAAATCAACATAAGGATCAGATTTTTTCCATAATTCAGATAAAATAAACATAATAAGCAAAATTGCAATAGCTGTGGTTAGAGCCGGAATCCATTGGAGTTTAGGTTTTGGAAGTATATTCTTTAAAATCTTACTAATTGAATCAAACAATGATTCAAATTTTTCTTTTACTCTTTCTATTACTGAAGTTGCGCCCACAACCATGTCTGGTAAATCTGTTTCGTCCAGATAGGAATTCAAATCTTCTATTTCTTCCATAAGAGTTCCCAATTTCTCCTCACAGTAAACACACCTGGCTAAATGCGACTCAATTCGACGAATCTCTGATTCTGAAAGCCTGGTCCCATCAAAATCGGGTTCATCTGGTGCAAAGCGATAAACGGCATATCTAGAAAGCATCCCTTCTTCTATGTGATTAGATTGATTAAATTCTTTAATTTGAGAAATGATGAAATTAACGGATTGAAAATATTTCTGGCAAGATTTACAGAATTCCAGATGTTTCTTTAAATCTTTCTTTTCATTTTCGCTAAGTTCTTCATAAAAAATTATTTGTTCTTTATATGCCTGACAAGTTTTCATATCTCTTTTCTCTCCTTCACTCACACTATCCAGTGATCGTTTCTATTAATATAGTCGCCCAAACTACCCAAAAAGTCACACAAGAAAGAATAATTTTTAATTTTTCCAGATTTCGCTTGATCTGCATTTTTACACCACTGACTGAGAGACCTACTTTATCAGCAATTTCTTCATACTTATAACCATCGGCCTTCATATACAAAATTTGACGTGTTTTCTCAGGCATTCTTTTAAGTAATTCATTCAAATCCATTCTACTTATAAATTCACCTGTATCACTTCCATTCATGCTTTTTTCTGAAATAATGGTTTCGAAATCATTATAATCATCTTCTTGTTCTGATATTAATTCTATTTTATTTCTGTATTTTTGTCGCAAATAAGTTTGGGTTACATGAAAAGCTAATTTCAGTACAAAAGATTTTAATTTTTGAGGTTCCTTTATATTCGGTAAATTTTCCAGAAGTTTTAAATAAGTATCCTGGGAAAGATCATCTACAATGTCTTTTTCGGAAAACTTATTTTTAAAATAACCACGCAGTATATGTTCAATTTCTCTGCAAAGAATCTCCAGAGAAGCTTTATTCCCTTTCTGAACATTTCGTAATAGAAACGCGAATCTTTTAGAATCCTTTTCCATCTTCACTCTAAAATTTTAAATAAAATAGCTGACGCTTATATAATTGTCAAGAGCTGTAAAAATAGAAAGCTATTTTTTTTAGTAAAAAAAGTAAAACTGTTAATCAATCGTATTTAAAAATTGATTTTAATTTCTTCAGGTGGCTGAAAATAAAAGAATTACTTTTATTTATAAGAAACCAAAATTAAAAGCATTATTTATTTAATAAACAAAGTTTATTATAATATATTTTTTTGATCATTTTCTTAATGATTTTTATAATCATGATGGAATATTGAATAATTAAAACGAAGAAAGTTTTATCATTTTGTTAATATTGGTCTTATCATTTAATTTTTAAAGACTTCATTTAAATGAAAATTCGCTAAATTAACTTTTTAAGAGAAGCAGAAATCTACTTACAGAATTTGCTCATGAGCTGCAAAAACATTGTTTAGGAAAGTTAGAAAGCAAAATATCTGGTAAGTAGTATAATGATTTTATTCACGTAAATGGTTGTATTGAAATAACAAAAAAAATCCAAAGGTTGATTTTTTTGGAAAAATTCATTTAATTAATCGCCTGATTTTTTGTAAAGAATTATGATAATATTTTCACAAAAATTTAAAGTAAGGTAATAAAGTATAATATGGGACTCATCAAAATTAAAAAAGGATTAGATCTCCCAATTCAAGGAGCTCCAGAACAGGTCATAAAAGATACGATCGAACCGACACGAGTTGCCTTATTGGGAACCGATTATGTAGGAATGCGACCATCTTTTGAAGTTGCCGTAGGAGATCATGTAAAGCTGGGACAGGTGTTATTTACTGACAAAAAGAATCCTAAAGTACGTTATACTTCCCCAGGAACAGGAAAAGTGGTCGAGATTAATCGTGGTGAAAAAAGACGGTTTCTGTCGATCGTCATTGAATTGGATGGTACTGACGAGATTACTTTCCAATCCTTTTCAGAATCAAAGCTAAAAGCACTCTCCCGGGAAGGAGTAATTAACCTGCTTATTGAATCAGGTTTGTGGACAACTATTCGCACTCGTCCATTTAGCAAAGTTGCCAATCCTGATACTGTACCACATTCCCTTTTTATCACAGCGATGGACACAAATCCCTTAGCACCCTCTGTGGAAAAAATCATAGAAGGGAAAGAACAGCCGTTCAAAAATGGATTAACCGTGCTCTCTAAACTCACAGATGGTAAAGTTTATTTGTGTAAAGCTCCTGGTAGTAAGATTCCTGAAGTAGATATTCCTTCTCTCTCGGTGGAAGAATTTGATGGACCACATCCAGCAGGATTGGTAGGTACTCATATTCACTTCCTTGATCCAGTTACTCATAACAAATTTGTCTGGTATGTAACTGCCCAGGACGTTATCCAAATTGGAAAATTATTTACTACTGGAAAACTGGATATGGAACGCGTGATTTCCTTGGGAGGTCCAATGGTAAAACATCCTCGATTGCTTCGGACTCGGATTGGAGCAGCGGTTGAAGATATTACTACCAGACAGGTTAAAGATGGTGACATCCGTATTATTTCAGGTTCTGTTCTAAGTGGACATCATGCCACAGGTCCTTTAGCTTACCTCGGACGATTCCATCAACAAATATCAGTGGTTGAAGAAGGCCGCCAACGAAAATTTTTGGGGTGGTTAAGTCCTGGCAAAGAACTCTATTCAGTAAAAAATATCGTTATCTCAAAGTTATTTCCGGGAAAAAAGTTTGCTTTTAATACGTCATTAAATGGGGGGCGCCGGGCTATTGTCCCAATTGGAAGTTACGAAAAAGTTATGCCATTAGATATCATCCCAACCTATTTACTGCGTGCTCTTCAGGTGAATGATATTGATGAAGCTGAAAATTTAGGTTGTTTAGAGCTGGATGAAGAAGATCTGGCTCTTTGTACTTATGTTTGTCCATCTAAAATTGATCATGGAGAAGCATTAAGAAGAACCCTAAACATAATAGAGAAGGAAGGATAGTGAAGTTCTTAAGAAAATTTCTGGATAAACAGGCAAAGCATTTCGAAAAAGGCGGGAAATTAGAACGTCTTTACCCAATTTATGAAGCCGTCGACGTATTTCTTTACACATCAGGAGAAGTAACCACTTCTGGCTCTCATGTTCGGGATGCCATAGATTTGAAGCGAATAATGATGGTTGTTGTTTATGCACTCATCCCAACCGTAATCATGGCACTCTACAATACCGGATATCAGGCAAATCTGGCACTCCAACAACTGGGAAAAACAGTTATCCCGGGATGGAGAGGTACAATACTTTCTTTCCTGGGCTTTGGTGTGGACCCAGGTAACATTATTGGAAATATGATACTTGGTGGATTGTACTTTTTTCCGATCTACATTGTTACATTGGCAGTTGGTGGCGCATGGGAAGTACTTTTTGCTTGCGTAAGAAAACATAAAATAAATGAGGGTTTTCTGGTAACTAGTCTTCTCTTCCCACTGATTCTTCCACCTGATATTCCCTGGTGGCAAGTTGCCATTGGCATTAGTTTCGGTGTAGTAATCGGCAAAGAAGTTTTTGGTGGAGTCGGTATGAATATTTTAAACCCAGCACTTACGGCCCGGGCTTTCTTGTTCTTTGCCTACCCGGCCCAAATTTCAGGCGATAAAGTCTGGGTGGCAGTTGACGGCTTTAGTAAAGCCACACCACTTGCAGAACTCGCCGATCCTCTAATGCATCTCTCAGTTACATGGAAAGAAGCTTTTATTGGACTTATACCAGGCTCCATGGGAGAAACTTCGACTCTTGCTTGCTTAATTGGCGCTCTCATCCTCATTGTTACAGGTATTGGATCATGGAGAATCATGCTTAGTATAGTGATAGGGATGGTGGGAACAAGTCTTCTACTGAATTTAATTGGAAGTAGTACAAATCCCATGTTTGCCGTTTCTCCAGCCTGGCATTTTGTTTTGGGTGGATTTGCATTTGGTACCGTCTATATGGCCACCGATCCAGTTACTGCCCCCTATACAGATCAGGGAAAACTAATTTATGGTCTACTAATAGGATTCCTGGTCGTGCTTGTACGTGTGATTAATCCGGCATTTCCAGAAGGAATGATGCTATCAATACTTTTTGGGAATGTTTTCGCACCCATTATTGACAAAATTTACATCAATAAAAACATAAAGAGGAGACTCATGCGAAATGTCGGCTGAAAATACTAAAAAAATTGTTTTTGTGGTTCTTGGTGTCTGTTTTGTTTGTTCTCTGTTAGTCTCCATCTTCACTGTTACCCTAAGAGATAAGCAGGAACAAAACAAAAAAATCGATATGCTTCAGAATATCCTAATTGCCGGAGACTTATATCATAAAGGGATTGATATTCAAAAAACCTTTGAAAAAAAAATAAAACCCATAATAGTAGACTTAACAAATAGCAAAATATTACCCGATGAGCAATATACTGAAAAAGTTAATATAGAAAATTTCAATATCAAAGAATGGGCTGAAGATCCTGAAATCAGCATAACAATTCCGAAAGAAAAAGATATTGCCAAAATAAGGAAAATTCCTAAATACATGGTAGTTTATCAGGTGATATCAGATAATGGCAAAGTTGATAGATATATTTTTCCGATTTATGGAAAAGGACTTTGGTCTACACTATACGGGTTTATTGCTTTAAGCAAAGATTTAAGAACAATCCAGGGATTTACATTTTATGAGCATGGTGAAACACCTGGTCTGGGTGGAGAAGTTGATAATCCACGCTGGAAAGCAATTTGGAAAGGCAAACAAGCTTATGATGAAAACTGGAATGTCAAAATCACAGTAATCAAAGGAAAGGTAGACCCATCTAATCCAAATGCTAAATACCAGGTAGATGGATTATCTGGAGCAACTTTAACCACCCGAGGGGTAGATAATTTAGTTAAATTTTGGCTTGGTGAAAATGGATATGGTCGTTTCATCAAGCAATTAAAAGAAGGAGAGGTTTCATGAACAAGTACCGAAAAGTATTGCTTGATCCTCTATTTAACGAGAATCCCATAACTAAGCAAATTTTAGGAATTTGTTCCGCACTTGCAGTGACTTCTAAATTAGAAACATCGGTAGTAATGGCAGCTGCGGTAATCTTTGTAACTTCATTCTCCAATCTCTCAGTAAGCCTAATTCGCAACCATATCTCTGCCAGTACGCGAATATTGATAGAAATGACTATTATTGCATCTCTGGTAATCATTGCCGACCAGATTATTAAGGCTTATGCATACGACATCAGTAAACAGTTATCCGTTTATGTAGGTTTAATCATAACAAACTGCATCATTATGGGTCGAGCTGAAGCATTTGCACTGAAAAATCCACCATTACTTAGCCTGGTAGATGGACTTGGCAATGGTCTTGGCTATAGTTTTGTTCTTATCTTTGTAGGGTTTTTCCGTGAATTATTCGGATCTGGAAAATTATTTGGTTTAACTGTTCTACCTATTAACACTGAAGGCGGATGGTACGTTCCTAATGGTTTATTTCTTTTGTCTCCCAGCGCCTTCTTTTTAATAGGCTTGCTTATTTGGATCATTAGAACCTGGAAGCCAGAACAAGTTGAAGAGGAATAAACCATGTTAGAACATTATTTAAGCTTATTCATAAAATCCATTTTCATCGAAAACATGGCCCTGTCTTTTTTCTTAGGGATGTGTACTTTTCTGGCTGTTTCAAAGCGTGTTGAAACAGCTGTGGGTCTTGGCATAGCGGTTATTGTCGTTCAGGGAATTACTGTGCCGGTAAATAATTTGATTTACCACAATGTTTTGGTTCGTGGAGCTCTTACCTGGGCAGGTTTACCTGATGTCGACCTGACCTTTTTAGGATTGGTTACTTATATTGGTGTAATCGCTTCAATAGTTCAAATATTAGAAATGACTCTGGATAAATTTTTTCCAGCGCTTTACCATGCCTTGGGAATTTTTCTTCCGCTCATTACAGTAAATTGTGCCATATTGGGTGGATCGCTTTTCATGGTAGAAAGGGATTATAATTTTGCCGAAAGTATTACATACGGCCTGGGATCTGGAGTTGGTTGGGCTCTAGCAATTATTGCTCTGGCTGGAATTAGAGAAAAAATGAAATACAGTGACGTACCCAAAGGATTAAGAGGGTTGGGAATCACGTTTATCACAGTAGGCCTCATGGCTATAGCATTCATGTTATTTTCAGGAATTCAACTTTAGAGGACCGATTGAATGGAAGAATTAAGTCTAATACTACTTGGCGTATTAATGTTTACCATTATTATATCTTTGTTGGTGTTAATTATTCTATTTGCCCGTTCAAAACTTGTTCCTAGTGGGAACGTCAAAATTGTCATTAACGAAGACCCCAATAAAACTGTTGAAGCACCAATAGGTAGTAAGCTGCTATTTGCTTTGGCAGATAATAATATTTATCTGCCATCTGCTTGCGGTGGGAGTGGAACTTGTGGTGAGTGTAAATGCATCATTACAGAAGGTGGAGGTGATATTCTTCCCACAGAGAAGGCTAAACTTACCCGAGGAGAAATAAAACAAGGTTATCGCTTAAGCTGCCAGGTTCCAGTAAAAAATGATATGAAGATTGAAATTCCACCAGAAGTCTTTGAAATTAAAAAGTGGGTATGTACCGTTCGTTCTAATAGAAATGTCGCTACTTTTATTAAAGAACTCATTCTGGATCTTCCTCCGGGAGAAAATGTAGAATTCCGAGCAGGGGGATATATTCAAATTGAAGCACCACCACATACAGTTTATTTTAAAGATTTCGACATTGACGAAGAGTATAGAGAAGATTGGGAAAAACTTGGATTGTTTAATCTGGTCTCAAAAGTGGATGAGCCAATTGTTCGTGCTTACTCCATGGCTAATTATCCAGATGAAAAAGGTATTATTATGCTGAATGTTCGAATTGCAACTCCCCCACCCCATCAGCCCAATGTGCCTCCAGGTAAAATGTCTTCCTATATTTTTAATCTAAAACCAGGTGATAAAGTAACTATATCAGGACCTTATGGTGAATTTTTCGCTAGAGAAACAAATAACGAGATGATTTTTATTGGTGGTGGTGCTGGAATGGCTCCAATGCGCTCACATATTTTCGATCAGTTAAAAAGAATTAAAACAAAACGAAAAATCAGTTTCTGGTACGGTGCGCGAAGTTTAAGAGAAGCTTTTTACGTTGAAGAGTTCAATAAACTATCAAAAGAACACGAAAATTTTAGCTGGGTACTAGGACTATCTGAGCCTTTACCTGAAGATAACTGGACGGGACCAGTTGGATTTATTCATCAAATTCTCTACGATATGTACTTGAAAGATCACCCCGCTCCAGAAGATTGCGAATATTACTTATGCGGTCCTCCATTGATGATTCAAGCGGTTTTAAAGATGCTTGATGATTTAGGTGTCGAATCAGAAAATATTCTGTTTGATGATTTTGGTGGATAAATTTTATTCTTGATTCAACAATTTCAATAGAAAGAGGAAGATTTCTCTTCATCATTAGCATAAAATTATTTAATTTATTTTATTAAATATTTCTTTGAACAGGAATCGCAAAAATGCCCGCAAAAAACGAGGCCCGAGCACTCCTGTATTTTAATTATACGTAATGAAAAGATTAGATGAGGTAATCAAAATGAAAACTGCCGAAGAAATCTTAAAGCAAAAAGACAAAGATACTGTCTGGGTAACACCAGATACCACAGTACACGATACGTTAAGTGTAATGCTGGATAACAACATCGGTTCAATTTTGATAAAGAATGGTGAGAAATTCGTGGGTATATGGACCGAACGAGATTTAATGAGAAATACAGTTTCCTCCAATTTTGATCCCAAAAAAGCAAAGGTGGGCAACTTGATGACCACAGGACTATTTACTGCACCTCATACCGATACTATTTACAACCTCTTAGACAAATTTCTTGGCCAAAGGATCAGGCATCTTCTGATTGAAAAAGAGGGAAAAATCATTGGACTTCTCTCAATCGGAGACGTCGTTCGCGCCGCCTTAATAGATAAAACAGAAGAATTACAGAAATTGAATGCCATAGTGAGCTGGGAATATTACGAAAATTGGCACTGGCCCAGGAAAAAGTGAACTATAAATCTCAGAAAATTAAGTAAATAAATTATATTAAGATATGAATCATATAGTAAAAAATTTCATTAAGTTTAGTGTCTACATTTTTCTTTTTTCGCTGTTCTTCCTTCACTGTGGTACCACTGACGAATCTGATCGTCTGCATATTTGCAACGGTCAAACCATGGGTACATTTTTTTCCGTAAAAATAGTAAAACAAGAAAATTTTGAAGAAAACGACTATGTTAAAATAGATCAAGAGATTGACAAACGTTTGCGTTATGTAAATCAATTAATGTCTACTTACATCGACAGTTCTGAAATCTCCCGGTTTAATCAATATGCTGACACCAACTGGTTTGCCGTCTCACCTGAAGTGGCTCGGGTTGTTCACTATGCCTTAGAGGTTTCCCGGATATCAGAGGGAGCCTTTGATATCACTGTTGGGCCACTGGTTAATTTATGGGGTTTTGGACCAGAAAAACGCCCCTCCCTCATTCCGGATGAAAAGGAAATTAAAGAAAGAAAATCAAAAGTAGGTTACGAAAAACTGGCTGTAAGAATTTCTCCAGCAGCCTTACAAAAAAAAATTCCTGACTTATATTGCGATCTTTCGGCAATTGCCAAAGGATATGGCGTAGATGTTATCGCGGATTTTTTAGATTCTATGCAAGTAAAATCTTATTTAATCGAAATCGGTGGCGAAATAAGAACTCGCGGCAGAAATCATCTGGGAAAATTATGGAGAATCGGAATTTCTACTCCCAGTGAAAAAATGGGTATCCAGAAAGTGATCCAGTTGAATAACGAAGCGGTGGCCACATCCGGCGACTATTTAAATTATTTCGAAGTCAATGGTGTACGCTATTCCCACACCATCGATCCCCGCACCGGACGACCTATTACCCATAAGCTGGCTTCGGTCACAGTTGTTCATCAATCTTGCATGATGGCCGATGCGCTGGCAACTGCAATCGACGTAATGGGACCGGAAAAGGGACTGGAATTTGCAAAAAAACAGAAACTTCCTGTCTTCTTAATTGTTAAAGGTGAAAACGGATTCATTGAAAAAATGACTCCAGAGTTCAAAAAAATTCTGGAATTGAATTAAAGAAAGGATGGATGAACATGTTGCAATATCTTTTCGCTTTCGTCGTTATGATTGTTGTTTTTACCGGTATGATGTTAGCTTTAACCTTTAGCAAATACAAACAAAAGGGATCCGGGTGCTGCGGTGGTGGCCATTGTTCTATGAATACCCATAGTTCTGGTAACAATTGTTACAATGATAAAATAACTTCTGAAGATAAATATCCCAACAAATCTTAAAACATATTTTGGGGGTCAAAATAAACATTTAGGAAAAATAGAATAATTTAACTATTTAGATATAAGTTATTAATTATTAATAACCCACTATTTTATTAAAATCATTTTTCGACTCTGACTTATTGTTTGAGTTTTTAATTTATAGATATAAACACCGCTTGATACCGGATTTCCATTGAGATCAGTTCCATCCCAGATTTTCCTGTAAATCCCCGGACGATAGCTTTCATTTTGAATCAGATATTTGACCAGGTTACCTCTGATATCGTAAATAATCAAATAAATACGGCTTTTTTGATTTAATCTAAATTTAATTGCCGTAGAGTGATTAAAGGGATTTGGAAAATTCGGTAAAAGTTCCAATTCTTTAACTAGCTTTGTTCGATCTAATGTTTGAATATCTGAAATTGCGGACCGCACAACTGTGCGGAGTAGAAGATCGATATCTTCTACAACCCACCAGTTTCAGCCATCAGTATTATATGTTCGCCCAGAAAGAGGATCTCTGTCTTCAGCTCCAATTTTTAATAAAGAATGCCCATTATCTTTTAATACCACATAAAAATCACTATTGATAATTATACGCTCCGATTCCAGATCAATTTCATTCCATCCAACTTGCTGGGCATTTAACTCATAAGGACCATATATTAACCTTCCCGGTTCTTGGTCCCCTTCATCATAAATTTCAAGGATGAAATAATCACTACCGGTTAGCTCTGGAACATAATATATCACGCTAAGCACTTGGGAAGGAATTATAGGGGGGGTAAATTTTGTTGCAAAAACGTTACCAGCACTTACATTAAATTGTAACGTTAGATTTGGGTTTCCATCATCATAGGCAAGTTCCTGAACCAACTGTGCCATAAGGGAATATGTAAAAAAACAATAAACCAGTATTGAAGATAAGAAATAAATTCTTCTCATAATTCTATCTCAATTCATACGAAATTTAATATAAAATTTTAAAAAACAATTATCAACTGCAAAAATTCAGATTTTGAGATTTGACATAAACAAAAACTTTTACAATTATTATTCTAAAAAATTTTAATAATTAAAATATGAAAATTTAACTTAATACATATTAAAAAAGGAACACTAAAATCCTCTTTTAATTTCATCTAATTTCTTGATTATCAGTTTTCAAAATACTATGGTTTTATTTTTATTTATATTTTAACTCTATTCCATTAAATTCTGGTATTTTTCAAAAAGTATTGACATTATTTTTTATAAATAGAATTGGATTTATCTAATCCATTTTTATTTAAAGCTTGATCATACTATTCAAAAGTTAAAACTTCATAAATCATTTTACTTTTTATCATATTTTTTAATTAAATTAAGTTATTTTCAATATATTAATATATTATTTAATTTTGAACTTAACTTCCAAGAAATTTTGCTTTATTCATAACTTCATTCTATTTATTTGCTGCCTATTGAAAATTGGTATAAATTTTTAGAATGTTAAAAAATCATTGTAAAGAGAAAATACAAATTATATAATTAAATTTAGAATTTGAACTCCTGTTCTATAAATTGGATTAAAGCTTGAAATACTGTAAAAAAACCTTGATTTTTTTTGATAGGTAAAATATATTTATGCAGGCAATGGGGTTCTCCCCTCAAAGAAACCTCCCTCCCAATTAAAAAATTTTAATTCGGCCCCATTGCCTGCTAAGGGACACCGATATGGCGTCCCTTTTTTATTTTAAACAATCTAATCTTTAAAGTGGAGAACATCTATTTACTAAGTTTGACATTCAGGCAAATTTTTTTTAGATAACGAGAAGCAATAACATTAAAATTTTTCAGATAATTTTTTTTATTTCTACACCTTTTGCATTAAATTTGCGCTGTTAAATTTCTTTCATTAAGTCTGAACTTTTAAAAAAATTAAATTAGAAAAAATTCTTTTTAAAAAATTAATTTTAAAGGAGAACTTATGCCCAACAGATTCAAAAACAGTTTTTCAGCTTTAAAAAAATTAGATGTAGAAGGAGAAAAATTCAATTATTTCAGCCTTGCTGAGTTGGAGAAACAGGGTTTAACCCGGCTTTCCGAATTACCATTCTCCATTCGCATTTTATTAGAAAACTTGGTTCGAAACGAAGATAACAAACTGGTTTCTCCAGAAGCCATTATAAATGTAGCAAAATATAATCCTAAAAAAGTGGACAGAAGAGAAATTCCCTTTATGCCGGCCAGAGTAATACTCCAGGATTTTACAGGTGTCCCGGCAGTAGTAGACCTGGCAGCCATGCGAGAGGCTATTAAGAAATTTGGTGGAGATCCAGATCAGATAAATCCAATTGTGAGAGCAGATCTGGTCATCGATCATTCCATACAGGTAGACTACTTTGGATCACCTGATGCATTTCGATTAAATGTTCAAAAAGAGTTTCAAAGAAATCAAGAACGTTATAGCCTATTAAAATGGGCCCAAAAAAGTTTTAAAAATTTCAATGTGATTCCCCCGGGGACTGGAATCATCCATCAGGTCAATCTGGAATATCTTGCCCACGTGGTATTAACCGATACTCAAAATGACCTTAAAATAGTATTTCCAGACACATTGGTCGGAACCGATTCCCATACAACCATGATCAATGGTTTAAGTGTGCTGGGTTGGGGTGTTGGCGGTATCGAAGCCGAAGCGGTAATGCTTGGTCAACCCTACTATATGCTCTTACCCGAAGTGATCGGAGTTAAATTAACCGGTCAACTCCCAGATGGTGCCACAGCAACAGATTTGGTACTGGCCATTACTGAAATGTTGAGGAAGTTTGGAGTCGTGGGAAAATTTATTGAATATTTCGGTGAAGGTCTCATTAACCTGAGCCTGCCAGATCGAGCAACTATCGCCAACATGGCTCCCGAATACGGGGCGACTATGGGATTCTTTCCTATTGATCAGGCCGTTTTAGATTATTTACAATTTACTGGTCGATCGAAAAAACAGGTTAAATTGGTGGAGCATTATGCGAAAGAACAAGGTTTGTTCAGGACGAGTGAAACACCCGATCCACAATTCAAACATGTTTTAGAACTGGATATGAGTACGGTGGAACCCAGTATGGCCGGACCAAGAAGACCACAGGACCGTATTCTGGTAAAAAATATTAAACAAGCTTTCCACAAGACACTTGAAAATGTATTTAACACCCAGCCATCGGATGCCGAGGAATCCGATGAATCTCTTAAAAATGGTTCTGTTGTCATAGCGGCTATTACCAGTTGCACAAACACTTCAAATCCAGCCGTGATGTTAGCTGCAGGGCTGGTCGCCAAAAAAGCTGTCGAAAAAGGGTTAAAAACCAAACCCTGGGTAAAAACCAGTTTAGCACCGGGTAGTCGTGTCGTCACAGACTATCTGGAAAAATCGGGTACCCTCTCCGCCCTGGAATCTCTGAAATTCAACCTGGTTGGTTACGGATGTACCACCTGTATTGGCAATAGCGGTCCACTACCAGAAGAAGTGGAAAAGGAAATAAAAGAGAAACAAATTGTTGCAGTTTCTGTTTTAAGTGGCAACCGAAATTTTGAAGGGAGAATTCACCCATTTGTAAAAGCTAATTATCTGGCTTCGCCACCCCTGGTGGTCGTTTATGCTCTGGCAGGTAGGATTGATATTGATTTCGAAAAAGAACCTATCGGAATGGGTAAAAATGGACAGGCAGTTTATTTGAAAGATATTTGGCCTAATAAACAGGAAATCTACGAAACCATGGAAAAAGTACTGGATCCAGAAATGTTCAAGAAAAAATGTGCTGAGGTTTTCAGTGGTGATGAGAATTGGCAATCTCTTAATGTAAAAGAAGAAAAACTTTACGATTGGGATCCACAATCCACTTACATTAAAAATCCACCTTTCTTTGAAAATATGTCTTTAGAAAAACCGCCTTTGAAAAACATTGAGAATGCTCGTGTGTTGGTCTTACTGGGAGATACAGTCACAACTGACCATATTTCGCCAGCTGGAGCAATTCCACCAGACAGTCCGGCCGGAAAATATCTCATAGAACAAGGTATTCAGATGAAGGATTTCAATTCTTTCGGTTCACGTAGAGGAAATCACGAGGTGATGATGCGTGGGACTTTCGGAAATATTCGTATCAAAAATCTTCTGCTAGACGGTATCGAGGGCGGCTTTACAGAATACCTACCTACCGGTGAGAAAATGTACATTTACGATGCAGCAATGTGTTATAAAAAAGCAGGCATTCCTCTAATTATCATTGCTGGTAAAGAATACGGTACAGGAAGCTCCCGTGATTGGGCTGCAAAAGGAACTTACCTGTTAGGTGTCAAAGCAGTTATTGCCGAAAGTTTTGAAAGGATTCATCGAAGCAACCTTATTGGAATGGGTGTTCTACCTTTACAATTTGCCGATGGGGCCAATCGAGAAAAGCTTGGTTTGACAGGAAGAGAGATCTATCAAATCGTTGGGATAGAAGAAGGATTAACTCCTGCCAAAGAACTTACTGTAATCGCCAAAAACGGCGAAAATGTGATAACTACTTTCAATGTAATTGCCAGATTGGATACACCGGTAGAAGTGGAATATTATGAAAATGGTGGTATTCTTCAAACCGTACTTAGACAAATAATTAAACAAGATCTTTCGGTTTAATATAAAGGCGGATCCTCACGATCCGCCTTTTTTTAATTTGGATAATAGAATGTTCAATAGATCAAAAATAATGAATACCTATTCTGACGATCTCTTTTTATACAAGAAAAAACCAAGGAATGCAGCCCCAGTTAGAAAAGCATTCTCAATTATTTTAAATATATCAATCGGAGTTCCTCCAGATGTGCTGAAGCAACCACAATTCAAATCCAATCCGCGAAAATATGCCTGTAAAATCATCGCATCGAAACCCAAATAGAGAATAATTGTAAGAATAAATGATTCCTTCAACCAGAAACCTGCAATCAGGAATAGTCCAATCAATAATTCCATAAATGGCAATCCTATGGCAATCCAGCGAGATATTCTTAAACTAAATATCTGATAGTTTTCGACAGCAATAACAAATGCCTGGGGGTTCACAATTTTACCATAAGCCGCCCATAAGAATATAATTCCTAGAAATAGCCTGATAAAAAATTCCGGATATCTTAATTTATTAATCAAAATTTTTCTCCCATCTCTGTTGGATAAGCTCCTTCTAACCAGGAAACATACCCACCATAAATGAGGAATATGGGGATTTTTTTGCTTTCTAACAATTTAAAAGCAACAACTTTCAAGTTTTCTAGGTTTCCGTCCTCATCATAAACAACTAAATATTTCTTTTCCTCTATTTTGATCTTTTTACCCGCAATAATCTCACCAAATGGGACATTAATAGCATTTTGGATATGATCGATCTTATAATCTTCCTCGGAACGGCAATCGAGAAATTGTGCCTCGCCTGATTGCCAGATCACATAAGCCGAATCTGCGGAAATGATTTGAACATTTCCTGGATCAAGTTGAGAATCAACAAGAAATGAGGGAAGAAGCAAAGGCCATTTAATGCCCAATGGGGAAAATTGGTTGAAAATAAATCCAATAATAAAAGAAAAACAAACAATTATTAAAATTCTTTTAACAGAATCCATTTGAATATTATTCAATTACGTTAATAAACACAGGTATACGTTTAATTATTTTAAATGGAGAATTAATCTCAATCAGCACTGCTGTATCATCGCGACCTTTTTTTAATGGTTTATAACTTACTAAAATTGTCTGAGAAGATTTTGGTTTAAGAAAAACTTCACTGGGTTCTATGGTAATATTTTTTTGAGAATTTACTTTAATGGTTGCTTTTACACCATATTTAGTATTGTTACGAACTTCAAATGTTTTTTCTACCGGTTCCATATTAACAGAAATATTTTGAAATTTCAAAAAACGTGGCTCCACTTCAATTTTAGGTATGACATAGGACTGCAAGACAACTCTAATCCGGGAAGGATTACCTTCTTCAAGATAAATCGTGATTGTTTTTCTGGTAACACCTGAATAGCCTCGTGTGTCGAACTGAATCGGCAATTCTCCTGTCTCTTTAGGTGCAAAAACCAACTTTTTGGGCTTTACAACTGTACAACCACAACTAGTCTGAATTTTTTTAATCCTCAATGGTTTGTCTCCATCATTTACAAAACGAATAACACCAGAAACAATTGTGTCGGCTGGAACTCTACCCAAATCCAAAATAGGCGGAGTTAAAAGTTTAAATTCTTGCGACCAACCTGTTCTTGCAATTAAAATTAATATACAAAACAAAACGAACCTCTTACAAAACTGCATTTTTTCCTCCATTTTATCGAAGCAAATTGTAGTTATCGTTTCTAATTAAATTATGTTTCAAAATTTTAGTTAAATTTTAACTCTATCAAATATAAATTGTTTCAGTTCACATTATATATTCAATTAAATCTGATGGCCTAAAAAAATTAAAATAATAAATTTGTATTGTATGTCTTCATTAAAAATCTAATAAGATTATTCTAACATGCACTTCAAAAAATTTATCTAAAACTAAAAAATTATTAATTATCAGAAATATAAAGATAAGTTAACCTAAACAATAGCTTAGTACAACTTAAATATAATCGTAAGATCTCTAACTTATCAATAATTATGAAATTCTTCCATGTCCGCTCACCTAGTACAGGAAAGTGAAAAATCTGCTCACCCTTCTGAGACTCAAACTAAATATTAGTTTAACTTCGACTATTGTGTATATAGATCTCCATTTATGGTATAAACTATTTCATGGATACTATTAAAAAATGATTATCTTTTTAAAATGATCTCATATATAAAAATTAACCAAGGAGTGAGGGGTTAAAATTCCCTCTTGTTTTCTATTTTTCTTAAAACCGATAAAACTGTTTTGAAATCATCTGGTAAAGGAGATTTAAAAGATAGCTTTTCACCGGTGGTGGGATGAATAAATCCCAATTTTTGAGCGTGCAAAGCCTGTCTATCGATAATAGAAAGAAGTTTTTTAGCCAATAAACGATCTTCGTGTCGTTTTAACTGTCGTAATTGTTTCAAACGACCATGATATTGTGGATCGCCAAAAACAGGATGATGTATATAACTGAGATGAATCCGAATTTGGTGAGTCCGTCCTGTTAACAAATTGAGACGAAGTAATGTTAGAAATCTGAACGTTTCTACCACCTCATACTTTGTAATAGCTTTTTTCCCAGTAGATGTTACTGAAAAAAGTTTTCTATCTCTTTTACTTCTATTCAAGAAGGTCTCAATTTTACCTTCCTGATTTTCAACTTGATGCCAGACTAATGCCAGATACTCTCTATGAGCAATTTTTTTTGAAAATTGTTCACTTAACTTACGATGCACTTCATCATTTTTTGCTACCACTAACACACCCGAGGTATCTTTATCCAACCGGTGAACAATACCAGGCCGGGTAACGCCACCAATCTTTGACAATTCTTTAAAATGATACAATAAAGCATTTACCAAAGTGCCACTGCGATTGCCAGCTCCTGGATGAATAACCATCCCTGGAGGTTTATTAATAACTATAAGATCAGTATCTTCATAAATAATTTCAAGAGGGATATTTTCAGGCAAAATTTCCAGGGGCACAGGTTTTGGAAAAGTGATTACAATATTTTCGCCTGGAGAAATTTTATACGAGGGCTTTTCCCATTGACCATTGACTAAAACACCACCTTTTTTGATAACCATCTGAATAAAAGTACGGGATTTTTCTGGAAATTGTGAATGTAAATATTTATCTAACCGCCAACCAAGAAACGCCCGATCAACTATCAATTTAACTGGAAACATTTCCTTCATTCGATTCATGTCCTCTTTTTCTATCGAAAAGAGCATTAAGAAGAATAATAATCATACCTGTACTCACAGCCATATCAGCAATATTGAAAACAGGCCAGCGGTCCATCATATATCCTTTAAATTCAAAAATAAGTAATTTGAAGGAAGGTAAATGAATGTTGAAAAAGTCAAAATCTAAAAAGTCAATGACTTTGCCAAATAAAAAGCGATCGATTAAATTTCCGAATGCCCCTCCTAAAATAATAGCAAAGGCTATTCGTAAAACGAAATAATCTTTTAATTTTAACAAATAATAAAAAATAATAACTACAGCAATAATTGAAAGGACTGTAAAAAATATCTTGTTATTTACTCTAATACCAAAAGCAATCCCCGGATTTTCCACATAAGTTAATCGAAAAAAATCTCCGAGAACTGCAACCGAATGGATGGGCTTTAGATATGTTTTAGCTAAATATTTCGTTATTTGATCGAGGATTAAAACAAAGCTAATTAAACCAAATAACAAGGCAAATTGTGTACAATTCTTGAATATCTTACTAATCAACTATTTTCTCCGAGACTCAGCTTGTTTACATGGAACACAAATACGGGTAGTGGGCACAGCTTTTAAACGTTCTTCATCAATTTCTTTCCCGCAAACTCGGCAGATACCATACTCATTCATTTCGATGGCATCCAGTGAACGGTTTATTTGCTGCAGATATTTCTCTTCTCGTGACAAAAATAAGAATGCTTTCTCGCGCTCCATAGCATCTGTGCCTTGGTCTGCCATGTGGAAAGAATATCCTGAGTTA
>CAYLYM010000065.1:0-21592 GCA_964387645.1 uncultured Calditrichaceae bacterium
ATCATTCTCTGCAAGACAGGCAGCATGAGAGAAAGAAGCCGCCGCACCAGAAAGGAATGGCAAAATTATGCGCCGGAATATCTGGAAATTATGGAAGAGTGGTTGCTGGGATTGAAAAGCGAATAGAAAACATAGGAGAATATGATGAAATACAAAGTCCATAAACTTGAGATCAACCTGGAAAAAGATCAAAACAAACTGGAAGAGTATTTGAATACGTTGCAAGGAGAAGTGATTTCCATAATCCCGAACAACAGGAAAATGTCCCTTTTACAAATTTATGGCGTCACTTCTAAAGTTGATTTTCTTTTGATTGTGGAAAAAATTAGCTGATTTTTCAAATCTATGTTCAGAATAAATAAAATACATGTTAGGCTGATTTGACGGACGGACATGGATAAAAATAAAATAATCCTGGAAAATTAGTATAGTCCGTTCATTCTGCGTTCTAATTTTTAACGAAAGAGATATATTTAAAAAAATTAGGTTAAAAATGTTCTTAAAGCATGATTTATTACTGACATCATCCTAATGGCGCTAAAATTTATACTCGAAAAAATCATCTGGGCGAATATCCCGATGTTGACCTCAAAATTTACCACTGAAAAGTGTTGAACATCTCATGGTACAATTAATGTATAAGAAGACGATACCAATACTCGGATGACATTTGTCAGCAGGAACTCACTCATCAGACTCGAGATCTCGGATGAGTATGAATGCAAAAATTAGAACAACATTCACAGGCAAAATGAATGGTACAGGACCGCAAAGAGGAAAAAATAAAATTAATCAATCAATCAGAATTCCAAACCTGCTTCAATAGAGACAATCTTTCTTGGTATTATTACCAACTTACCTTGATATGAATTTGTTTTTAATTTGAATAGAAATATCCAATACTTCCTTTTGGAAGCCAGGACTTACAACAAAACGCTGCTTACCCATACTCAGTGCACCACTGCTAGCTTCCTTAAACTTAAACTAATATTCTTTTCTCCACAGCTCTGGCGTTCCTACAATAATTAATAAATAAAAGCAATGCCTTTTAATTTTACTGCTGCCAGAAAGGGAGTACCTACCTTCTTTTGGGCAGAGTTATTTTTCTGCTCTTTTTTTCGGCCTTCGTCAAGGAAAATCTTAACCAAAGTACCATACTTTTTTGCAATTTTATACAAAATAACCTTAGTTTTATTTTTAATTTATGAAATACTAAATAATAAAAAATTTAAATCTCAACGTCTTAAGGATGTAAATCAATCCTCATTTTTGATTTCTCATCTTATTATTATACATTGTTTATATCTAAACATTTTTAAGAGGCATTAGATGTTACTTGCGTTTATCAACTTCTATAAATAATTTTTACGTAAAAGAATCTATGGAACAATTTTGTAACTCAAGATTTTTATTCATTACAAAACTGGTAATAGAGATCATGGATTTAGAATTTAAGGGGTAAGAAAATGAAATTTGACTCAGATAATTTCCAAAAAGACGTAATCGAAAGAAGTCATCATGTACCTGTTTTAGTTGATTTCTGGGCGGAATGGTGTGCTCCCTGTAAAATGTTAGGACCTATATTGGAAAAACTCGCAAGCAAAAGCAATGGTCGCTGGGAATTAATAAAAATCGACACCGAAAAACATCCAGAAATCGCCATGCAATATCGAATCAGTAGCATCCCTAGTGTTAAACTTTTCGTCGATGGACAGGTAATTGATGAATTTGTGGGTGCCCTTCCTGAACAGATGATCGTACAATGGTTGAATAAAGCACTTCCCGATCCTTTCGATAAAAAACTAAAAGAAGCCGAAAACTATTTATACATGCAGAATACAAAAGATGCTCAGAAGTTACTGAATGAAATTCTGAAGCAACAACCTAGCCACCAAAAAGCTAAAATTTTACTGGCTCAGACTTATCTATATACTAATCCAAACAAGGCTGAGGAATTGGTCGAGCAAATAGACGAGAATTCAAATGAATTTCAGATGGTTGAAAACATCCGTATCTTCATCAAATTATTTAATTATTTAAAAACACCCGAGAGACTCCCTGAAAATCCTGTTAAAAACAAGTATTTACAAGCTATAAAAAATTTGCATTCAAAAGATTACGAAAAAGCCTTAAAAGGATTTATTGAAGTATTAGAAAAAAATCGATCTTATGATGATGATGGATCTCGAAAAGCATGTATTGCTATTTTCAAATTTTTAGGAGAAGATCATTTAATTACTCGAAAATACCGGCCGATCTTCAGCCGAACACTTTATGTTTAAATATCAGGGGAATTTGTTTTAAAATATATCATAATATAATCGAGCATGCTCACAGTACACTTTCTATAATAATCTTGAGACCAATTCCAATCAGTACTATTCCTCCTATTTTCCCTGCCCATTGCCCTGTATATGGACCAATCTTTTCTCCCAACTTCATACCGACAAAAGTTAGTATCATCGTAATAAAACCGATAATAATAGCTGGATAAACAATTTCTACATTAACCATTGCTAGGCTTAACCCAACTGCCAGTGCATCAATACTTGTGGCAAGTGAAAGAGATACAAGACGCAACCCGCGCGTGGGATCACTTATTTGCCGGTCTTCAATCGAATGCTGCGCCTCATAAATCATTTTACTGCCAATAAAGAAAAGTAATCCAAATGCAATCCAGTGGTCCCAAAGTTCAACATAATCCACAATCGTTTGCCCCGCCAACCAGCCAAACATCGGCATCAGGGCCTGAAATAACCCAAAATGGAAACTCAAACGAAAATAATGTCTGGTTGTAATTTTCGGCAAAATGATACCAGCCGTGACAGCCACAGTAAATGCATCCATAGATAAGCCTATTGCTATCATAATAACTACAAAAATGGACATAAACCACCTAATTTTATAGATCATTAAATTTAAAACATTTAAATTTAATGTAAAAAAGCTTAAAGATAAAAACCGATTTCAATGTTAAATAATACTTTATGAATATCAACTAATGAAATGGACAAAACAGGATTAACTCACAAGTCTCATATTTTGGAATGGAATTATAGTATTAATTAGTTTTACTGGAGAATTAAAAAACAGGGAGCAAAGTGGGGCGCTTTGCTCCCTGATGTACGTTAGGTAAGGGGCAATGAACATACCTAACAGGATATATATGGGGGCGAAACCTCCCGTTCAATCATTGAATAATCCATGTATCATTATCTCGAAATTCCCTTTTATCATAATAATTAAGGCCAGAAACAGTAAGATCACTGGAAGCTTTATAAGCATAAAACTCCATCTTCTGGGCAACTGGAAGACGAATCTCCAAACTACGTCCAGGCGGAATAATATCATGTAAATCGCCAATGGTATTTTTTGCCAGCCAGATGACCTGCTTTGAACGGTTTACAATAAGAACTCGGTAAAAACCATCCATTCTTTTATGTAAAGCTCTTTTCCTTGCGATTTTTTGAAACTGTTTGCGCAATATCCCAAGCATTTAAACAGCCTCCAAACTAATCTTGTTTATTTTATTACAATTAGAATGCCAATATGATAAATACAAATATAAGTTATATATTATTATATAATTACACAAAATCTCAAAGTATAAGCCTGAATCAGCAATGTTGCAATATTGCAACATCAAACCAATTTTAATGGGAAATTTTCCGCTTTTTTAGGAAACTAAGAGGGAAAAAATTGAATGTTGGATACTTATATTAGAAAAATCTATTAAAAAATTTAAAAAATCTTATTATCTGCTGTTTTTTATACTAATAACCTGATTTTCTAACCAATTTGTCCACTCATCAATCCCTTCATTTGTTTTACATGAAGTATGAAAAATTTTTAGTTCAGGATTAATCGATAAAGCATGTCTACGCACAGTATCAATGCTGAAATCAACATACGGCAGCAGATCTATTTTATTTACAATCATCAACTTTGCAACCCTAAACATTTTAGGATATTTGAGAGGTTTATCATCACCTTCCGTTGTGCTCACTACCACAACTTTAAGATGCTCCCCTAGATCATAATTTGATGGGCAAACCAGATTTCCAACATTTTCTATGACTAATAAATCCAAATCAAAAAGATTAAGATTATTTAGAGCATTCTGGATCAAACCTGCTTCAAGATGGCATCCACCTTTTGTTACGATTTGAATAACTGGCACATTATATTTAGATATGCGCTGAGCATCCAAATCGGTTTGAACATCGCCTTCGATAACAGCGATTTTAAATTTCTTATATAATTTTTCTATTGTTTTTTCTAAAATACTGGTTTTTCCAGATCCGGGCGAACTAAGTAAATTAAAAACAAATAATTTATGTTTCCTAAAAACTTCACGATTCTCAGCAGCAATTTCATCATTTTTCTTTAATATCTGACGTTCTACTGTGATTACTTTGCTCATAATTACTCTACCTCTAATTCAGATACATTCAATTCTTGACCACCAATGATTTCAACTTTAGTGGATTCACAATTGGGGCAAATAAAACAATAATTAGAAATATGAAATTCTTTACCACAATTCTTGCATTTTCCGGTTAAGGGTACCTCAACAATTTTAAGCTTTGCTCCTTTATAGGGCGTATTTTCAACAACTGTTTCAAAACAAAAACTTAACGATTCAGGTATGACCGCAGTTAATTCTCCTACCTGCACTGTAACAGATAATAGTTTACTGCTGTTTTGATTTCTCAGCGTTTCTTTAACAATTTCTAAAATATTCTCAGCAATAGACATTTCGTGCATATACATACCTGTTTAATTGCATACGAATATATTAATTACATTTAAACTTTTCAAACATTGAATAAAAAACATCAATTTGTACATAAACAAAAAATTTTAATGCGAAATAAATTTTATAAAGATTGGATAATTTGAACCAGATTTTGAAGTGATTGATGCAATTTCAAAGATTTGCCGCCAATAATGAGAATAGTTGTATGGGAATCAATATATTTGATAAGTTGTTCTGAAATATTCTCGGGAATCTGGCAATGTTCTATAATTTTTCTATTATGATTAATCTCATGAATCCCTTCACCCACATATCTGGCATCCTCTCCTACTGTTAAAACTACATTAATTGGCAAAGCTGAAATATAATATCCTAAACTTTTATGAATCTTTAGCGAAAGTTGTCCTAAATTTTCCAGGTCACCCAATACCAGAATTAAATTTTTAGAAAATTTCTTAAAATTAACTAATGATTCACAGGCCTTTGTCACGGCATTCACTGTCGCATTATATGTATAATCAAGAATAAAAATATCGCCTAAATCAATAAGGTTACCTCGCCCTGATAGCATTTCAAAATTCTTTTCTAGTCCAGATATTATTTCTTCAAATTCAAAACCAAGGGCTCTTGCTGTTGCAATTGCCGCCAGGGCATTAGAAACGGAAGTTGAACTGTAAATGGGTAATCGAAATTTGTAATAGTTATTTACAAAAAATTCCATACCTTCCGGACCTAAATATTTCAATTTCGATGCACCAAAATGCGCTTTAGCATTTAAACCATATTTGATAACGCGCTGAGATGGACAAAAAGCTTCCATTCCACTCACCAATTCATCATCTATGTTTAAAATAGCAAAACCATCAGGGGGCAAATTTCTAATCAAATCTACTTTAGCATCGGCAATAATATATTTATCACCTACTCCAGGTAAATGAGCTTCACCAATGTTGGTTACAATTCCAGCGTTGGGTTGAGCAATTTCCACCGCTAATTTAAATTGATTTCTATTGATAATTCCCAGCTCAACAACAGCATAATTATACGAGTGATTCAGTTTTAACAATGTCGATGTAACAACCGAGGCGGAAGTGCAATCAAGTGGTGTCTCTAAAACTGGCCCACGTTGTACTAAAATTGAGGATAGCATACGCTTAGTCGTCGTCTTCCCTTCTGTACCAGTAATACCTATAATCGGAATCTCAAAATTTTTTCGAAATTCTTTAACTTTCCGTAGATTAACTTCAATGTAATCTGAAAATTCCGGAGAAGTGATGAGAGAAATTTCTTCTGAATATAATTTATCTATGTCAAATTTATTCACTTTTCTTTCTTACCTCAAAATAAGGAACTAAATATAAATGAGAAAAAAAGTTAAGTCAATTATTTCAGTTAAATGTACTCATAAATACAAAAGTTCCCAGAACTTTATTTAATTTCACACAGTTTATTTTTTTAAAATACGGTTTTCAAAAAGATAATCCTCGTTCCAAAAATTTTTATTAAATTATTCCAAACTTATATTCCAAAAAAATCTTCATTTTTCGTCTCCAAAAACAATATATGAGTATCATATGTACGTCTTATTTAAAAAATCAAATTGAACTTTATCACAAATTCAAAAAAAATTTAGAGAAATGTAAAATTAGGGGAATCTATAGCTTAAGCGGAGAGTAAAGAATTCAAACTGCGAATTAAGTTTTATATCAGAGATGATCTACATTGAAAATTTTTACGTTACTTAATATTTTTCTACTTTAAACAAAAAACCTACAAAATAAACGCAACCCTCTATTTTTTAAGATGTTTAATTCTATCTTCTGCCAATTTTGCTAAAAATACTCGATCAATTTTTAAACCCGAAGTTTCCACCTGGTCTGGCCATTCCAAAAAATAATCCGGAATCATAAACCGGGGAATATTTTCTTTCAAAAAATTTAAAATTTCCTCTTTTTTTAATGGCATTTTTTTTCTGGATTTAACGAAAGCTACGGGGCGTTTGCCAAATTCCTCATTAGAAATAGGGACAACGATGGCCTCTTCTATTGCAGGAATTTCCTGCAAAAATCGCTCAATATATTCCGGATGGATATTTTCTCCTCCTGAAATGAACATATTATCGATTCGCCCTTTTACATTTAAATAACCTGTCTCGTCAAATTCTCCTATATCACCTGTTCTAAACCAACCCTGGGAGTCTGTTACCTGCTCAATTTGATCGCCTTTAATATAACCACGGAATAGTGTTTGGCCTTTTACAAGAATTTCTCCTATCTTACTTATCTTTACTTCTCTAAACTGCAATGGTTTGCCACTCGTAAAAAGTTTTGATGGTGGGTCATTGGGAGCAGTAGTAGTAATTTGTGAACTCATTTCAGTAGAACCATAGCTGGTCAAGACGGGAAGCTTTAATTTTATCGCATCAGAAATAAGTGCAGGAGGAATAGCACTTCCCCCTAAAAGAATGGCTTTTAATTTTTTCAACCGTGAAACGCATTGCTCGTTTTTTACGAGACGATAAAGCTGGGTTGCCACCAGGGATATATGAGTGAAGTTTGTTCTCAAAACGATCTCTTCCAGAGAAATGTCTTGTGATGGGATCACCATGGCACCACCACCAACCATAGCCCTGAAAATAACAGCTAAGCCACCCACATGATAAAAGGGTAAAACAATTAACCACCGATCTCCTGATCCAAATGAGATATTTTGATTGGATCCCAAAGCGCTATAAAGGTGATTTCCAATCGTGTGTAGAACAGCCTTTGGCAAACCAGTACTACCCGAAGTAAACAAAATAGTGCCATTTTGATCTAAGGGAGTCGTTTGACATCTCGACTTTATGGGCAAATCACATGTCTCAAATAATCTACCCCATTCTGAAAAATCATATTTATCTCCGCAAAAGGATGAAAATTTTTCCATTTGCGATTTCGGTAATACCAATTTACTGCAATTAATGGATTGAAGCGCCTGACGAATTTGTTCGGGCTTCCACCGAATATTCAGTGGTACTGCAATAACACCGCTCATCCAGCAAGAAAGAAGAAAAATAACATATTCTAAACTATTCGGGGCGATGATTGCAGCACGGTCTCCACGTTGAATTCGCCAATCCGATAAAAGTTTTATACCAGATATGGCCACACTATAAAGCTGCCGAAAATTTAAAATTTTATCTTCTAAAACTATCGCTGGTTGATCTCCATACTTTTCCGCAGCTTCTAATATGAAGTTATTGGGAAGATTGCTATTTTGCATAGGCTTTGAATATTGAATACAAATTTTTTGTTAATACATCATGTACCACCCTTCAAACAAGCTCCATCCTACCCGATTTAATAGTTGTAAAAGCCATACTGGAGAAACAATCTTAATTTTCTAATTCCTGACTCACTTCATTTTTCTAAAAGAATTATTATTTGTTCATTTTTCGATGGCTATTTTCATATTAGCAATCGTTTAATATTTTTCTTATGGACAAATCAACTAATGAATTGTTTCTAACATTTCATAGCGGATAGTTTGCAAATTCTCGGAGGATCTGGTTAGATGAATTTTACTTTTTTCAATTTCAACGGGTTTTTGCAAAAGATCCTCTTTAAACCATTTTAAAGTATCCAGCCCGACTTCCCTTCTCTTATTGATAAAACCTGTAGCCATTTGGGCAACCATAAGTGACCCTATACTGGAGTAAAATGGGCAGCTAAATATCGGAGAAATACCCTGTTTTTCCCCCTGTCGAGCTATTTGAATCAGGTCTTGCACACCACCCAAAACGCCAGGTTTAATAACAATCGCAGCTGCGCCTACCGGAATTCTACTTAAATCTCCGCCAATTTCTATCAGATACTCATCCAGAGCAAAAGGAATTTGGGTCTCCTGGTAAAAAGTAGTTAGTTTTTCTGGATTTTGCAGCGGTTCTTCTATGTAAGCAATATTGCAGTCGCGAACTGCACGACCAAATGTTACAGCTTCCTCCAAAGTCCAGGCTCGATTGGCATCTAATCTGAGCTCGCACTGATCCCCCAAAATATGGTGAAATTTTTTTAGTAAATTGATCTCATCTGTAATGGATTGACGCCCAACTTTCATTTTGATGGTATGAAATCCATCCTTAACTAATCGTATTGCTTGGCTAATAACATCAGGTTCACGGGCGTCCAAAAGAGCGTTGACCTGTACCACTTCAATATTCTTGTTATAAAGTAATTGAGTAACTGTACGATCCTGAAAATTTGCTAAGATAAAAACAAAAGCGGACTCCAGCCCGAAACGGACCGAAGGATAGAAAGTGAAGATTTCAATTCCATTAATCTCGAAGAAATCCCCTAAGCTAAAAGACACAGGTATTTCAGCTTGAATAAATTTAGGTCTGATCTCGCATAGTTGCGAAATGGCCTCTTCTAATGATTCTTTATTTAAACCTGGAAATGGAGCCACTTCTCCCACTCCCCAAAAACCATTATCACACACAAGGCGGACAATTAAGCCTTCTCGCGCCGTAATAATTGTCTGCCCTGTAAAATAAGGTTTTACTAAAGGCAAATGGTATTTTAAAATGTCAACTCGTGCGATTCTCATAAATTCCAGCCAATGGCAAATATTACGCTATATAGCAACAACAACCTTCCGGTATCGGCTAAAACCTGATTAAGAATTTTTCCAGGTTTTTTCGCCAGAACAATTTTCATAGATGGAAGAGCAAAAAACAATACCAGAGAAGCTAACAAAACAAATGGTTGATCTGGAACTTTGTAGAATAACCATACGGGAATCAAACAGGCAATCGATACAGAGAAAATATATTCCAACCGGGCAAATGTTTCACCAAATCGTACAGCCAAAGTTTTTTTACCAGCAATTTTATCCAATTGAATGTCCCGAAGATTATTTACTGTCAGGATTCCGGTAGAGAAAAGCCCTGGAGCAAGTCCTGAAATAATAACATACTGGTTAATACTGAGCGCCTGAACATAATAAGTACCTCCCACGGCTACCACGCCAAAGAAAATAAGTACAAAAATATCACCCAGCCCATAATAACCAAGAGGAAATGGGCCACCTGTGTAAAGAATACCAAATAAAATAGAAAACACACCAATAAGCAGAATTGGCCATCCGCCCCGATATATGAGATAAAGACCTGTGAGAAATGCCAGTGTAAATACAATGATGGTAGCCCATTTTATGGCCTGAAGTGTTACCAGTCCGGCCTGAGTTACGCGAGTTGGCCCTAGTCGTTCTTCTCTATCAGCTCCTTTTAAAAAATCAAAATAATCATTTGCATAATTCGTCCCAATTTGTATAAATACAGCTGAAAAAGCTGCAAGAATTGCCGATGGCCAATGTACTTTCCCATCTCCGTAAGCCATAGCCGTACCAATAATTACCGGTGAGATAGACGCCCATAAGGTTTTTGGACGTGCAGCCAACCACCACGTTTTTAGTGATTTCGATTTCATTTATTACATACCTTTATATTCATTCTTAAATCATCATGAAATAACTGGAATTTATTTTGTCCTTGTAAATCAGAATAAAAACATATTGGATGAATTCAATTAACAACATGGAGAATCACTGGAATTTCAGGGTTAGTCCCATTTAAGAAGCCCTGGTAATATTTCCAGTTATTCCCATGACTGAAAATACAACATCCTTATTTAAGGTTGACGTGGAAATTTTGAGAAATCTGGTTTTCTTTTTTCCAGGAAAGCATCCCGGCCTTCCTGTGCTTCATCAGTCATGTAAAAAAGCATTGTTGCGCAACCGGCCAGTTCTTGCAAGCCAGCCTGCCCATCACAATCAGCATTCAGAGCCGCTTTAAGACAGCGGATGGCAGTTGGGGAATTCGCCAGAATTTCTTTACACCATTTAATGGTCTCCTCTTCTAATTTTTCCAGGGGCACCACGGTATTGACCAATCCCATTTGAAGAGCTTCCTGTGCCGTATATTGGCGGCATAGAAACCAGATTTCCCGGGCTTTTTTCTGGCCGACCACCCTTGCCAAATAACTGGCGCCATAACCACCATCAAATGAACCAACCTTTGGCCCGGTCTGGCCAAAAATGGCATTATCCGCCGCAATGGTTAAATCACACATTAAATGGAGCACATGTCCACCCCCGATGGCATATCCCGCCACCATGGCAATAACAGGCTTGGGGCAGGTCCGAATTTGCCGTTGAAAATCCAATACATTCAATCGCTTCACACCTTTATCATCCATATAGCCGGAATCACCACGAATTTTTTGATCGCCACCAGAACAAAAAGCTTTATCTCCTTCTCCAGTTAAAATAATTACACCGATCTCGGGATCTTCTCGGGCATCTTCTAAAGCATGTGACATTTCCATTACAGTCAGTGGTCTAAAAGCATTGCGCACTTCCGGCCGATTAATGGTAATTTTAGCTATCCCTTCAGCTTTATGATATTTGATGTCTTGATAATCACCGACTTGTATCCAATTCACTGAACTCATATCATTTCTCCTCCTTTTCATAGAACTTCATCACCCTTAAAAAAATCTTTCAAAATTTTAGCAAAAAGCAATGGATTTTCAAAATGGATATTATGCCCCACTCCTGCTACCATTTGATATCGAATTAGTGGGCTATATTTCACCATTTTTTGATTTATCTTTTGAAATTTAATATCAAATTCTCCGGCAAGTAAAAGAAGCGGAATTTTATTTTCTTTTAAACGATTCCACAAATTGGGCTGCCTTCCGGTACTCACGGTCAGGAGAGCTCTGGCTAACGAACCGGGTGTATTCTTCAATCGTTCTTCCAAAAGATCTTGATATTGGGGATGCCTACGCAGTGATTCAAACAAAGGTTGCCGATACCACTCTTCCAGGAATTTTTTAAAGGGAATGTCAGCAATCTTTTTTGCCAGTATTTCATCCCGCTTTATTCTTTGCTTTCTCTCAATCTCAGTTTTTAAGCCAGGGGAAGCGGACTCCAGTACGACCTTATCAAAAAATTCAGAGTATTCAAGTGCCAGGTACATTGCCAACCGACCGCCCATTGAGTAGCCCACCAGATGTGTTTTTTTTATACCAAGTCCGTCTAAAAATTGAATGATTGTATCAGCAACACTCTCGAAAGACAGATTCTCCTTTATGGGCGTTTTACCGTGACCTGGCAAATCTAATGCAATACAATAAAAATCTTTTTTCAGAAAAGAAATTACTTGCTTCCAATCGTTTGAAGAACCCATAAAACCATGAAGAAAAACCACAATCGACTCGTCAGGATTTCCCGCTGTTAAATAATGCCATTTTTGAACCGAATACACAGTGTTTACCTAAAATCTAACCCTTTTACAATTGCTTGTTGAATAAGTTGATGTAATTTAAAATTTTCATCACGATGCGTCCGTACTTCAATGACTATTGACCGACCTTTTGAAATAGCTCGCCTGTATATCCTGGAAAACTCAGGAAGATCTTTTGGAGAAGTATATTCAATACCAAACATTCGTGCAGCATATTCAAAAGAATAATTGTGTGGTGTAGCGAAATATTTTTCGAACACAGAATCAAATTGAGCAATTGGTAGAAAAGAAAAAATTCCGCCTCCTTGATTATTTAACAACACAATAACAATGGGTTGAGGCAGCGATGAAATAAGCATCAAAGAATTTAAATCGTGCAAGAAAGCCAGGTCTCCAATTAAAAGGGTAACCGGTCGATGAGAACCGGTTGCGTAACCGCAGGCTGTAGCAATATTACCATCAATACCACTTGCACCACGGTTGCTAATTACGGGAACGATTTGGCCCTCTAAACTGGCAAACATATCCACTTCCCGGATGGGTAGACTATTGGCTAAAAAGAGGGACCAATTACCGGGCAGATTCCTGGCAATAATTCTCGCAATCTCTGGCTCGTTCAATTTAGAATTTTTCTTTAAGACATCTTTGATGATCTGTTGAGCTCGTTGAGAAACTTTTAACAACGATTTCACCCATTTTTCATCAGATATATTTTGGGAATTTTCAGCTATCCAGTGGCAGAATTTGGCAACATCAGCTTCCAGACGTAAAGTAATCCCATGAAACGGATCATATCGCTCGGGATCATCCCTAACCAAAATGTAATTTTCGGGCGGATATTTCTCCACAAATTGTAAAAAACGCTTCGAAATGATTTGACGTCCAATGTGTAAAATGGTTTCCGGTTTCAAATCTTGTTTAAACCTTTCAGAGAGCAAGAGTAAATCAAAATGGACCAGTTGATTGGACAATTCCTTGGTCAATCGTAATCCAGAGGTCACATCAGCAAATACCGGCCAGTGAATCCGTTCAGCCAGTTGAACCGCCTGAACCCTCTCTTCAGTTGTCCTCAATTGACCAAACACTATCAGACCATTTTGAGTTTTCTCAAGGATTCCAGTAATTCTTTTCATTAAATCAGAATTGGGATCAAAAAAAGAGCCTTCTTTTGAATACTCAGTGAATGGATATTGATTATGGAGCCAAGGCTGGATAGAATCCAGGTAGTTAGAAGGAATTTCTTTTGGAATTGGAGCCAGTGGTTCTCGAAACATACAGTTAAGGTGTACCGGCCCGGCTGGACTTCTATGGGCTCTATAACATGCCTGATCAACTGTTGTCAGCACCATGCTTGGCGGAATCATTTCATCCGGACACGGCAAATCGAATTGCCAGCGAACATAATTTCCGTAAATGTCGGGTTGAATGATGGTTTGATTGGCTCCAGTTTGTCGGAGTTCAGGTGGTCGGTCAGCAGAGAGAATCAGCATGGGAACAAAATCCGCCGAAGCTTCCACAACAGCCGGCAAATAATTAGCCATAGCTGTTCCAGAAGTGGCAATTAAAGGTGCAACTTTTCCAGTAGCCCGAGCATATCCAACTGCAAAATAAGCGGCGGCTCTTTCATCATAAAAAATTCGACTTTTGGCTTGATGATGACGGGCTACTGCAACAGTCAAGGGTGTAGACCGCGAACCCGGTGAGATGCAAAATAAATCGATATTCTGGCGAACCAGTTCTTCCACAATGAGAGATGCCCAGAGAATATTGAGATTTTCAGTCTGGATGGTCATCGAAGATGAAGCAGTTTTTTAAAATTTAAAATTTTGTTCTCAATTTCTTCCCACTCTGCTTGCGGATCAGAACCAGGCACTATACCAGAACCAGCATATAGAGTAATTGTATCCTTAAAAACCAGAGCCGACCGTATAGCCACTGCAAATTCAGCTGAATTTGAACCAATCCATCCAATGGGACCGGCATACCATCCACGATCGAATGGCTCTAATTCGGTAATACGCTTGAGTGCATGATTTTTTGGCAATCCTCCTACTGCTGGTGTGGGATGAAGTCGATCAATTATTTGATGATCAACCACTGAATTAATTAAAAAGCCTTTAAAACGGCTGATTAAATGTTGAACATTGGTTAATTTTATAATCGCCATATCTTCTATTTTTTTAATATCATTGCACAGTGGCTGTAACGCTTCACCTACCATCTGGCTAACAACTCTGTGTTCACGGATTTCCTTAGGGCTGGTTTGTAGTTCTTCTTCAAACAATTTATCTTTTATTGAATTCTCTCCTCGTGGACGCGTTCCAGCCAGAGCTTCGCTGTAGATATTTCCATTACTGCGTTTGTACAAACATTCAGGAGTAGCACCTAAAAAAGCCTTACCTTTTGCCAGTTGGATGAGAAAATGGAAGGCGTGAGGACTTCTTTTCTTTAGTTTATAGAGTAGATTCACAGGGTCAGGAGTATGGGTAAATTTCAACAAGGATTTGCGTGCTAAAACAACCTTTTGTAACTCTCCATGCTCAAATTCCTTCAGAACTATTTTAACATTACGCTCCCACTGTTCACGATTGGGGAAATCGAATCTTGTAAGAAATTTTTCAATTTTTTCGCTTACTTCAACGTTCTTATTGAATTGAAGATTTTCTAAAACTCGTACAGTCTCCCGAATGGATTGTTCTGTGTCTCTTTTATCTGTTAAATAAATATTAGCAGCCAATTGATACTGGCGTTCTTCCCGGGTAACCTCAAATAGAGGAAGCATGAATCGACAGCATCCAAACGATTTCCAAATTTCCTCAAGTTCCACACCTCTCTGGAAACGGATACCACCATAATATCTGGCTTTTGAACTTGAATTGAACAGAATTCTTTTTAGTTCAAGCAAATTTTGACGAAAATCAGAATCGTTTCTCCCATTGAGAACATGAGCAGCATTTATGCCGGCAGACTCAAACTGGCCATCCCGACTGGACCAATAAATTCTGATATGGGAAGATTGTTGATAAAGCCAGTTTAGTATATCTATTTTCTCTAAAGGGATTTCCACTCTGAAAATGGAAGGATATTCTTCGATAGTCACTTCATCTAACAAGTTTAACAACCTGTCTTTTAACTTTGCTTTCGCCTGATCAAAGGGAAACAAATAACCCCCCAGCTTTTATTTCAAATCCCTCTTTCAAATGCTTCGAAAAATAATCCCCAATTATATAACCAGATGTAATCAAATTAACAAATAATCTATTTCCCCAGTCAAAAAAATTTAAAGGTTTTCGAATCTTCATTGAAAAAATCTTTCAATACACCAAAAGACAAAACTCAACTAAAAAAGACTAAACTTTATCACCTGTGTAGATTGTTGCAACGCCAAAAGTTAACGGAAAATTCCTGACATTTGTAAATCCGGCCATTACAAGATGTTGCAAAAAAGCTGCGCCATGGGGAAATTTTTCTACCGTTCGATTTAGATATTGATATGCAGAAAAATCACCCGATATCACCCCGCCTATCAATGGTAGAATCTTACGAAAATAAAATAGATATATTTTACACAGGAAAGGATTTTCCGGTAAAGAAAATTCTAAAATTAATACCTTGCCGTGCGTCTTAAGAACGCGGTAAATTTCCTTTAGCGTATGCTCTACATCCACCACATTCCGAATTCCAAAAGCAATTGTAACAACATCAAAACTATCTAAGGCAAAAGGAAGAGCCATGGCATCTGCTGGAAAAAGATAAATCTGATCCTGCAGTCCCTTCTCGGCAATTTTTTGCTGCCCTTTTTTTAACATTTTTCTGGCCATATCCACTCCATAAGCCCGGGAAATTTTAGTTGATCGATTCAAAATGGAAAGGAGAACATCACCGGTTCCAGTAGCTAAGTCCAGGATAATCTGATTATTACGTTCTGGTAAAAAACCAATTAATTTTTTTCGCCAGGCAAAATCCTGTCCAAAAGATAAAAGATGATTTAATAAATCATACCGATGAGCAATACGGTCGAACATTCGCCAGACTTGTTGGCGGGAAAGCGTATTGGATTCTTTGATTCTAAAAATTCCCTCTTCTTTGCCTATTCTTTCCACCAGAGTATACGCCACATTCATTCAGAACAAAGTATTAAGTATTAATTATAATTTAAGCTTAAAAAGATAATAATTCAGATTTTTAAATTAAAGCATTTAAATATTTTTGACCGATGAAATAAAAAAATCAAAGAAAGCATAAAACATTGGAGACATTTTGTTGAAGTAAGAAGCGTTTATTGAAGAATAAATCGAATCGTAGCTGAAACTCTTTACTACCATAAAATAACAGAAGATATAATCAAATAAATTCATTAAAATAAGTTCGTTATAAACTTTCATAATTTTTAATGGAAATTTTAAAGGATTTCCTCTTGAAAAATTCCATCGGTTGGATAATAATAAGGTGCTATTTTCTGAAAAGAACAATCCGGTTGGTATTGGTTCCAAGCCTATTATTCGAAACACCCCATATATTTGCCGTTTTAGTAAATTTCTGAGAATTAATCAATAGGGCTACACATTCGAAACCGACAGAAATGCCTAAGGGAACCACAATTTCTTCTAATTTTACTGTTCCTTTTCGGACTTCACCAACCTCGAATGCTACCCATCCTCCAGATCGAGTAACTCGGAATAATTCCCGAAAAGTTTCTTGCATCACAATAGACCATTTTTCAATGGTATGAGTCATAGTCAGATTTTGAGAGATCGTTTTAGCATCGATGCGATTAAACCAACAACGCAGCCAGTTGTCTTTGTCATATTGAACCACATTTAAAAAGGGAGGAGAAGTAACAATTAAATCTACTGATTCAGAAGGAATTTCCAAAGTATGACGAGCATCATTTTTAAGAAAGAGAGCGGACTCACCTGTTCTACGTAAATTACGTACCTGTCTGGGTGTAAGGTTCCGTAATAAACTTTTCGTTTTTCGAATGATTAATCGATGTGTATCACGGTATTCCGGTTTCTGATTGCGCCGAGTATTAATTTTTATTTGACGTTCTGGAGTAACAGCCTGATTGGGGGGCAAAGTATATACTGAAAAAAAACCTGGTGAATGTCCCGTAAGGCGATTGGTAGCTACCATTCGGATCCAATGGTCTAACCAGTCATCCAAACCATCTACTTCCTTCCGGACAAGATACTCCCTTAAAGCACAAATTTCGGCAAAAGTATCTGGATGAAAAAACATAGATAGATCTATTTCAGGCCACTTTTGGGGCCTACGAGGAATTTCTTTAAGTCGCTCTTCAACGGCATCTACGGAAGGTATAAAAAACCGCGGTGCCGTCAGGATCTGGCTGAGTGGATTTAAATCATTCGCTACTATTCGACGGTTTAGCAACCCGGCCTCAATAACGGTAGTCCCCCGACCACTAAAAGGATCATAAACCACATCACCAGGCTGGCTGAGTAAAAGAATAAAAAACCGAGGAAGTTGTGGTTTAAAACATGCTCTGTAAGAAATTTCATGAATTGAGCTTGCCTGTCTTTGGCGAGCAGTCCAGAATTCATTAATGAAAACAGGAATTCTTCGGCCTTGAATAACGAAAGATTGATCAACTAATTTTCTTCGATCCTCAATAAATTCAAAATTCGCGGTTCCTTTCTGCAAATAGTTTCTTAGATATTTCAACAGAGATTCCGATATTAATCTCATGAGACAACTCTAGAAATTTCAAATGAATAAATCAAAAACATAATCAACTTTCTAATATTATTATTCTTTAAAAATAAATAAAAATAACGTGAAAATTATTTTTCATACATTTAGGTAATTAATTTATTTTAGAAAAAAATAATAATTTTGATTTTTTGAGAAATTAGAATTTTATTCATACTTTACAGATTTCTGATATTAAATAGTTACAAAAAATTATATTTTCATATTGAAATGAAAATTTAATATGTTAAATTTCGTTAATCCACAGGAGCAGAATATATTTCACTTAATAAATACAATTACCTTTATTAGTAAAAATCAAATACAGACTTTTTGTTTATAAAATTAGTAATTCAAAATAGCTATACTTACAAAAATAAAAATCAAAATAAATACTTGTTAAATTGAAGTAATTTAAAATTTTTATTCATAATTACAAATCAATAATTGGAGTTATCGTGTTTAAAAAACTTCGTCTTCTTTTCATAGAAGATTCAGAAAACGACACCCTGTTTATAAAAAGGCAATTGGAAAAAGCAGGCTACCAGATACAATATAATCGAGTTGAAGACAAGCAAGGTTTGAAAAAGGCACTTACCGAAGAAAAATGGGATGCTATTATTGCTGATTATCAATTACCTCGCTTTAACGGGCTTGAGGCGTTACATGTCTTACAGGAAAGTGGTATTGATATTCCTTTTATTATCGTCTCAGGTTCGATCGGAGAAAATACAGCCGTTGCAGCCATGAAAGCCGGTGCCCATGATTATTTAATGAAAGATCAACTGGATAGATTGGTACCAGCCATAGAGAGAGAATTGCGAGAAGCCAAATTACGGGCTGAACGCCGAGAAGCGATTAAAGCATTACAAGAGAGCGAAAAAAAATATCGTCTGCTCTTCGAGAAAGCTAATGATGCAATTTTTTTAATGAAGGGGAAATATTTCATTGATTGTAATAAGAAAACCCTGGAAATATTCGGATATAATAAAGATCAAATTTTAAATCACACACCTTTTCAATTTTCTCCACCAAATCAACCAGATGGGCAAAAATCAGAAGAAAAAGGTTTGAAGTTCATTCAAAAAGCCCTTGCTGGTTATCCTCAATTTTTTGAATGGGTCCATACACGAGTAAATGGCGATCTTTTCCATGTCGAAGTAAGTTTAAATGCGCTAAGTATGGGGAATGACCAATATCTATTAGCGATAGTTCGGGACATAAGCGAACGTAAAGAAGCCGAGCAAGCTTTATTAAATGCTGCTCGCGAATGGCATGCCACTTTTGATGCTATCAACGACAGCATTGCATTACTTGATAAAAGAGGTCGAATTACCAGTTGCAATCTTGCCACCAAGAAAATTTTGGGATTAACCTATCAAGAAATTCTGGGAAAATCCTATTGTGAACTATTCAATCACTTTTTTTCAGATAAAAATAACCATCCATTTCAGAAATTATTAAAAACTGGAGAGCGAGAAACTACAGAGTTCCTGTTAAAAGGTAGGTGGTTTCATGTATCGGTCGATCCAATCTATAATGATAAAAAAGAGCTCAAAGGCGCCGTTCACATCATGACAGATATTACAGACAGGAAAATTTTAGAGGAACAGTTGCGTCAGTCCCAGAAGATGGAAGCCATAGGCAGACTGGCTGGTGGAATAGCTCATGATTTTAATAACTTACTAACTGTGATTAATGGATACAGCGAGCTTTTACTTCAACAGATAAATAACGATAATCCACATCACAGATATGTCAACCAGATCAAAACCGCAGGAGAACGGGCCGCACAATTAATCGATAAACTCCTGGCCTTCAGCCGTAAGCAAATCATTCAACCACGTATTGTTAATGTCAATCATATTATTTTAGATATGGATGAAATGTTAAAAAGATTAATCGGCGAAGACATCGCTTTTCAGATAAAATTAGATCCAGAACTCAATAACGTTTTCATTGATCCTAACCAGATGGAACAAGTTATTCTCAATTTAGCAGTCAATGCACGCGATGCTATGCCCGATGGTGGAGATTTTATTATTGAAACCAAAAATGTTCGACTTCCGAATGAAAGTATCTGCAACCTGCACGATTTATCAGAAGGAAAATATATTTGTCTTCGTATTAAGGATACAGGCATTGGCATGGACGATGAAATCAAATCTCATATTTTTGAACCATTTTTCACCACCAAAGCACCAAATCAGGGAACAGGTCTGGGATTATCCACCGTTTACGGCATTATTAAACAACACAAAGGACATATCGAAGTTGAGAGCAATCCTGGTGAAGGCACAACCTTTACCATATTTTTACCCGTTGTAGAGCAATCAACAAGTTCTACTCAAGAAAAACCCATGGAAGTAACAATCAGTGGATCTGAAACCATTCTGTTGGTGGAGGATGAAAAAAACGTCCGGGACTTAGTAGCCGATTTTTTAGAAAAACATGGCTTTACAGTATTTAAATCCACTACTGCTGAAGAAGCCTTGAAAATTTTTCAAAAAAATCAGGACAAAATTCACCTGCTCGTTACTGACCTGGTGCTACCTAAGATGAGCGGCAACCAATTAGCCAATGAACTTATAAAAATTCGACCCGATCTAAAGATTTTATTCATGTCAGGATATACCGAAGACTCCAGAATTCGTACTGATATTTCCAAGCAACAATATTCTTTTATTCAGAAACCATTTTCTCCAGCAACATTTTTACGCAAAGTTCGAGAAATACTAGAGCAACATTAAACAAGTATTAAAGAGCTGAAAAATTTCATTTTCTATTTCATATTCTATTTCCTTTAAGTTGAATTTTTTTGCAAAATTTCAATTTTATTTCTACATTTTAAATGATTTGATGCTTAGATTATTTCTGATTTAAAAGAAACCTGATAACCAGGAATTTTTCTCCTTTTCACTTCTCCTGTCCATCTCATCGGAAAATTTTTTACAAAAAAATTTTGCTATAAAATTTGAAAGAAGGATTTATAGATAATTTTGTAATTGATTTACATGTTCATTTTTGTGCACTAAAAAATGAAAATAAAAGAATACCTGGATAAACCAGATTTAGAATATGATCGAAAAAAGTGACTAAAGGAAGCTATTAAATTCAATAAAGATGAGAAAAAATTTGAAGCATTAGAAACGGTGAATTTCCTGAAAACTCATTATTGGCAATTTCAGATTGCTGTTCAAATGCAAATCGCGGAAGTCTGGCATTTAATGTCAAGGTATGCTCTATAAAATATTTTAAAAATTTAACCACTTAACAAATAAAAAAGGTGAGCAGATTATTACATCTACTCACCTTAATCTTGCGGAGGGCGAGGGACTCGAACCCCCAAGGGCTTACGCCCAGCGGTTTTCAAGACCGCCGCCTTACCAATTAGGACTAGCCCTCCGAAACTCCGAAAGCAAAGAGAAGGTGATAAGTAATTATCGCGTTATATCCTTACCACCTTCATACTGCGGAGAGGGTGGGATTCGAACCCACGGTAGCGGTTTGTGCCACTACACTCGCTTAGCAGGCGAGCGCCTTCAGCCAACTCGGCCACCTCTCCAACTACTGATTACTCAAAGCTTTTCAAAGACCTACATTATATCAAAATATCACTATACTTGCTTAACATCCCCCTTTGTCGGGATTCAGCCAACCCTACCCATCCTTCCTAATAAATAAATCTAAACGACTATTTTTTTAAAAAGTTCAAATATATAAAAACAAAAAAAAGTTAAACATCAATATTATTTAAATCAAGATGTTTTTGATTCAATACTTTGTCCTAACAAAAAACAAGTAATTCAATTTCTTATTAATAATTAAAAAAGAAT
>CAYLYM010000066.1:0-21337 GCA_964387645.1 uncultured Calditrichaceae bacterium
TGTAACCCAGAATGACAGTTAGTAGGTTATTAAAATCGTGTGCGACTCCGCCAGCCAGCCTCCCAATGGCTTCCATTTTTTGAGATTGAAAAAGCTGCTCTTGCAGTTGTTTTCTTTCGGTAATATCGTAGAAATAACCTTTGATTTTAACTAACTTTCCTTCCTTGTCAAATTCACCGGCAAAATTGCCAATCACATAGACTGTTTGACCATCCTTACGGCGAAGCTCTTGTTCGTAATTTTCAAGCTTTTTCTTATCCTGCAGTTCAGATAAAAATGTTTCCAAATCTTGAGGATGAGGCCAGAGTATACTCATGTTTGCCTGAAGAGCATCTTCTACAGATCTAAACCCAAAGATTTTAGTGAAAGCCGAATTACAAAGATTTATTTTACCGTCAGGAAAAAACTGACAGTTTCCCGTCAAACCCTCTTCGAATAATTTACGATACTTCTCTTCCGATTCTCGAAGTGCTTCTTCTTTTTGCTTACTTTCGGTAATATCTGACTCGACAGCAAGAAACTGCCGCAACTTCCCTTCGGTATTACGATTAAAAACCATATCACGGGCTCGTATCCAACGCCAATTACCTTTGGCGTGCCGAATACGATATTCTACTTCCACCACTTCGCCATCCGGTAACGTTTCAAGTTTTTTGATAACCTCTTGCAAACGAGGTTGATCGTCCGGATGGATTATTTTAGACCAAAATTTTAATCCATCTTTTTGTATCTCTTTTGGAAGATAGCCAATCACACGGGTAATGTGATTGTTGAGAAAAATAGTCTTATGCTCCATAATGTCCTGGACATGTATGGCCTCAGGAATAGTTTGGGTAATACGTTCAAGGAGTTGTTGTTTTTCTCGCAAGGCATTTTCTGCCTGTTTTTGTTCAGTAATGTTGTTAACAAAACCTTCATAGTAAAGAATCTTACCACTTGCATCCCTAACCGCACGTGCATTAGTCAAAGTCCAAATAACGGAACCATCCTTACAATAATGACGCGCTTCGAATGCTCTAACCATACCTTCCGATTCTAACTTACCTATCATTTGTGCATATGCCTCCGAATCCACATGAATTTGTTTACTAAAGTCGGTAACCTGAGCCATCATCTCCTCCGGGGAGTCGTAGCCATGAATTTGAGCCATTGCTGTATTAACTTGCAGAAACCTTCCTGTTGGAGACAATTGAAAAATACCCTCGATGGAGTTATGGAAAATATTACAAAAAATGTCTTCGGTATGTTCGCGTCGGGTAACTTCGCCAAGCATTAACCTTAAAAGCACCACAATCAATAAAATGCCCAGAATAGCTGACCCAACAGAAATGGCCTGGGCAATCTTAGTGCTTGTTTCCGCTTGCCTGCTTCGTTGTTTCAACAAACGCTCTTCTTCAGACCTCATCGCACGAACAATGGCACGGATTTCATCCAGCAATTGGTCACTACGATCAATGTGTATAAGCTTCAAAGCGTTATTTATGCCCTGTTCTTTTCGCTGTGAAATGATTCGCTCAAGTCTGGTAAATTTTTGTTTAACAAGAACTATTATTTTATTTAGACGTTGCTGTTGACCGGGATTATCGGCAGTAAGCGTGAGCAGTTGTTGAAGATGTTCTTCGGCTTGTTTCCTCCCAGTGTTGTATGATTCCAGATAAAGTATTTCACCGGTCAACAAATATCCGCGTTGCCCGGTTTCGGCATCAATCAGAGCGGCAAGGAAACTATCAAGATGGGTCTGCACTTTCAGAGTATGTGCTACCCAATTTTCAGTTTTCACTACACGCAGAGTATTCCATATCGTAAGTAAGGTGCTGGCCAGCGTAAATGTGAAGAACAAAATCAGTCCGAATATTAGCTCTTTCGAAACACGACATTTCATATTAAAACTCCTTATTGGATACCACTACTGTTATGGTGTTGCTAAATGTTTTTAACAAAAAACATTTAACTACAAGGCATTAGCTTAAATTACCAAAATCAATTCAATGTTGTACTGTGGCAAACCTGTACAATGCCCTTGATTCGAAACCCAAAAAACTTTAATTGTATTTAAAATGAATTGAAATCTACCTCCGAGAAAATCTCTATTTAACAACATCAAATTCGAACGACATTCCACAATTTTTCTTTGCATCAAAAAATTACTAACAGCTTACATTTGTCATTTGCTATTTGAAGGACTGATTTCTTAAAAACATGCCAACCATTTTTCAGTTATCCTCTCTGTGCAAGGAACATTGCTGATTAATATTAACATATTAATTTGGCAGATAGAATAACCAGTTTATCTTCTTCCTAGAGACTTTAAATTTACATAATTAATTTTAATAAACATCGGTACTTAGTCCTATTTTTAAATAGGAAAAAAGACCTACTGCTTATTTTTTTGTGCAAAAATCCAGAGGGTTGTAATTAGAATTATCGGTGAATAGTTTCAATCTTTGCTCACACTGGTTAATCCCTCCCTTAAAGCATATAAAACCATTTGAGTGCGATTTGCCAGGTTTAGCTTGGCCAGGATGTTGCTAACGTGATGCCCAACCGTACGCTGGCTTATAGAAAGTTTCATCGATATTTCCTTGTTCGAAAGACCCTCCGCTACCAATTTTAATACCTCAATCTCACGGGTGGTAAGCGGATTTTTTGGGGGGCGTAACTCTGATGAGTTAGAAAAGTTATTCATTATTTTAAGGGTAACGACGGGGGATATGTAAGGCTTACCTTTATAAACGGTCTCGATTGCTTGCAACAACTCTTGATGCGAAGAGTCTTTTAGCAAGTAACCAAGCGCTCCCGCTTTAATAGAAGCAAAAACCCTTTCGTCATTAGAAAAACTGGTAAAAACCAGAATGCGTGCATTAGGAATGTTCTGCTTGATTTCCCGTATAGCTGTGATGCCATCTTTGTTAGGCATCACCAGGTCTATTATAATAACATCGGGTTGTAATTCTTGAGCTTTACAAACAGCTTCATTTCCATCTTGTGCCTCACCAACCACTTTCAGGCCTGGTTTCACTTTAAGCAAAGCTCGAAGTCCTTTTCGAACAATCAGATGGTCATCTGCAATAAGAATACGGATGAATTCGCTCATTGAAATTCCCTTTTCAAAAGAGCATTAATTTTTATCGCTATTCTTGCGATTTATTTTTTGTTTCTCTTTTACACTTTCCTATTACTCTGAATCCTTTTTTATCCTATTACTTTTTTAATTAAGAATAAACTGTTTAAAAACCCGCCTATTTATTTGCATTAATTCACTTATGGTAGTTAAGTCTCTCCCGATCAGTTTTATGGTACCTTCCGGTTCAAATTTTCTTCCATGCTGTAAATATCAACAAATATTGTTATTTTTTTTATTAATTTTAGTGTTTGATGTCGGATCAATTTCACTAAGCGCATTGTTCATGGCCTTTATGTAACTTGAGAAAGACTTTTTTATCAGGAAAATGGTTTATCAATTTTTCAACCCGTAAATATATTTTCATTCCTTTGTATTTTTTGACGACAGTCTGTCGATGACATAAAATCTTTGCCAGATCACCTTTTTCTGGCACTTGTTATCGTAACCCATAAAACATCAAAAACGTCTAATTTAGTATTTGCTGATCCGCTGTCTCATTGTTACAACAATGTTGTTTAATTTTTTCTGTTTTACCTTTTTTGCAGGTCTCTCTTGCTCTTTGCAAACAGTTACTTCTTCCTCCTGATCGTGCAGCCAAACGTAATGAACCACGCCTTCTGATCGGTAATCAATTTAAATAATGAAAATCCTTTGTACTAAAACTAAAATACTATTTTAAATGTACTCAATATACCTACAATCTGTCAATAGGATAATTCAATATTTACCTAAAAATTATTCATAACAATGAACTTTTTTATGCGCATATTTATGTGAAACTGAAAATTTTTCTGTTGAAATTTTAAAAAAAATTAATGTATCTTTAAAAAAGAAGAAAAGATGAGGAAATATCCTATTTACACACAGTTAGAATACGCATAAACTTTTTGATTTAGTAAATCAAGCAAATAACGATCTAAGTTTTGAATTTCTTTATTGATTTATATTGTTTAAAAATTTATATTATAAAAAATAAATTTTTAAGTCGAAATGAGATCTATTGAGAGAAAATATTCATTTTGGTGGTTTTCGTTTTATTATTATTACTTTGGTGGTTTGCGCGTGTAATCTCTCAATAGATTGAAGTATGCTAAAGAAAATGAAAACCCCTCTCAATCTATTGAGAGGGGTTTTTTTTAACCACTAAATTGAGAGGAGAGCCGAAGATGGTTGTAGTAATGATGGCAGATGCATCTCCCGAGGATATAGCTCGGGTAGAATCATATATTAATGAACACGATGCCAGGGCGCATATTTCTAAGGGTGAAGAAAGAACTATCATCGGTGTGATTGGTTACAAACATCGGGTTCGCCGGGAACATTTAATGAGCTTACCTGGCGTAGAAAAGGTGATTCCGATCAGTAAACCCTACAAGTTGGTTAGCAGAGAATTTAAAAGAGACAATACAGTGATTTCACTTAATGATGTAAGGATTGGTGATAGAGAACCTGTAGTTATTGCTGGACCCTGTTCAGTAGAGAATGAAAAACAGATCATTCAGACAGCTCAGATTGTAAAGGAAAACGGGGCAAAGTTATTACGAGGCGGTGCATTTAAACCGCGTACAAGTCCTTACAGTTTTCAAGGACTGGGTAAAGAAGGTCTTAAATTATTACGACGAGCCAAGGAAGAAACCGGACTTTATATTGTTACAGAAGTGTTAGAAGCTATGCATGTTCCACTGGTAGCCGAATACGCCGACATATTACAAGTTGGTGCTCGTAATATGCAAAACTTTGAATTACTAAAGGCGGTGGGTCGCATTGGAAAGCCAGTACTACTGAAGCGCGGGATGTCGGCCAACCTGACTGAATTCTTAATGAGCGCAGAATATATCATGTCGGAAGGAAATAATTGCGTTATCTTATGTGAACGAGGTATTCGCACGTTTGTAGAATATACCCGAAATACTTTAGACCTGAATGTAGTTCCAGTGGTGAAGAAGATTTCACATCTTCCTATCATCGTTGATCCGAGCCATGGAACTGGTCGGCGCGATTTGATAGAGCCTTTGAGCCTGGCGGCACTGGCGGCGGGAGCTGATGGACTCCTGATTGAGGTGCATCCCCATCCCGAGGAAGCGTGGTCAGATGCTGAACAAACCCTTGATCCGCAAGAATTTAGCCGCCTGATGCGTAAAATCAATCATTTTGTCTCCTGGATGTTAAATTATCAAAAAGTTGAGGTCTAACGACTTTCATTATTATAAATTCTTTAAAATGAAAATGAAATAGAAAACCATGTCCAGATACCGGAAAATTTTACCAGGAATAATGCGAGGAGCGGTTGCTGCACCACCTTCAAAAAGTGTGACACACCGGCTTTTTATCATTGCAGCATTATCTGGCAAACGCAGTGTGGTGCGAAATCCTCTTTGGAGCGAAGACACTCATATTACTTTAGATGCCCTGAAAAAGATGGGTTTTATTTGCGATGTGTGTCAGGAGCAGGTCGTTTTTACCGGGGAACGTTACGTCCCGGAAAAACCGGTAGAAATTTATTTGTCGAATTCCGGTACCAGCGCGCGTTTATTAACAGCACTAGCTGCTGCTTTACCTGGTGAGTATCACCTGGATGGGACTCCGCGCATGCGCGAGCGACCCATGGCTGAACTCATCGAGGCGTTACAGCAATTGGGGGTAGATATCGACCATCATAATGGACATTTTCCCCTTCGTATTCATGGTAATACAATTGCTGGTGGAAAGGTTACTTTGGATGCCTCCAAATCTTCACAATTTTTATCGGCACTTCTGCTTATAGCTCCTTTAACAATTAGAGGATTGGAAATTATTGTTCCGGGCGAAATTGCCTCCCGGGCTTACGTCGATCTCACTCTGTCTTTGTTGAAAAAAAGTTGCATCCGTTTTACTGAAGAAAGCCAACATTTTATTGTCTCCGGGTCTCAATCCTATCATATTGAAGATGTTACTGTAGAAGGCGATTATTCCAATGCTTCTTATTTTGCCATTGGCGCTGCCATAAGTGGTGGAGAGGTTCACGTTCGAAATCTGGACAAAGATTCATGGCAGGGAGATAAAGCTGTTTTAGCTATTTTAGAGTCGGCTGGAGCACGGGTGTCCTGGAATGAATCAGACGTTACCATTGCTGGTTCATCACTCACTGGCATCGATTATGATATGCATCGATATCCTGACCTGGTGCCTGGCGTGGCTGTTATGGCGCTTTTTGCCCGGAGCAAAAGCCGTTTGCAAAGGGTTGGTCACCTCCGATACAAGGAATCTGACCGGCTAAGCGCCATATTAGAAAACATCCAGCGATTAGGAGGCAAGGCTTTTGTGGAAAAAGAAAATTTGATAATTCAACCGAAGAATTTGAAAGGTTCGACCATTGCAACATATAATGATCATCGGATGGCGATGAGCTTTTCCCTGGCTGGTCTTCGTATTCCAGGCGTTCAAATTGAAAATCCTAAATGTGTGGAAAAATCTTTCCCTAATTTTTGGCAAGAGTTTGACCGTTTGGTACAGCCAGTGTAAACAAGGTTTTTTCTGTTACAAAAGACAACATATGCTTAAAATTGCTTTTATATAAAAAACATTGATTTCTGGAGAATTTTATGAGTGGCAATTTATTTGGAAAAGCTTTCAGGGTCATGACATTTGGCGAGAGTCACGGTCCCTATATTGGACTGGTTATTGATGGTGTTCAACCAGGCCTTCCGATAGATTTGTCTTACATCCAACAGGAATTAGATCGGCGGCGACCGGGGCAAAGTGCTGTGGTGACGCCTCGCAAGGAACAAGATCAGGCGGAAATCATCAGTGGCGTTTTTGAAGGCAAAACCACCGGAACGCCTATTTGTATTTTAATCCGCAACCAGGATCAAAGGTCGAAGGATTATAGGAAAATACAACAGATTTTAAGGCCGGGGCATGCCAGCTTTACTTTTTTACAGAAGTATGGTATTTTTGATTATCGTGGTGGTGGGCGAGCCAGTGGTCGGGAAACGGCAGCGCGAGTTGCCGCCGGAGCGGTGGCTAAACAATTCCTAAAAGATCGGGGGATTGAGATTTTTGCTTATACCTGCCAGATTGGTGACATCTCCATCGAATCGGTAGATCTATCTGAAATAGAAAAGAATCCCGTGAGAGCGCCTGATGCCAAAGTTGCTGAGAAAATGGTGGAAGCCATCCTGCAGGCCCGGGAAGAAGGCGATTCGTTGGGAGGTACCATAGAAATTCTGGTAAAAAACCCGCCAGCCGGATTGGGCGAGCCGGTGTTTCATAAATTAGAAGCAGATCTGGCGGCTGCATTGATGTCCATTGGCGCTGTTAAAGCTTTCGAAATGGGTAGTGGTTTCGAAGCAGCCCGAATGAAAGGAAGCCAGCACAACGATCCGTATTACTATGAAAAAGAGTCCGGTCGATTTCGGACTCGCACCAATAATGCTGGAGGAGTGTTGGGTGGTATCTCCAATGGCGAAGATTTAATCATGCGAATTGCCGTGAAACCGCCTTCTTCCATTAATAAAACACAGGAATCGGTAGATCTGGATGGAAATCCGGTAAAATTTGAAATTGGTGGTCGCCATGATCCCTGCATCTGCCCAAGAGTGGTGCCAGTGGCAGAAGCCATGGTCGCTCTGGTGCTGATTGATCATATCTTAATGCAGGAAAGGATTTCCCGTGAATCTGATCTAAAACAATTGCAGGAAAAAATCGACACCCTGGAAGTCCAGGTTATGCTAATGTTAGCTCAGCGGCGTCGACTGGTTCAAAAAATTGAGCAAATCAAAGAACAGAACCAGACACCTGTGGAGGATGTAAACAGGGAAAAAGAAGTGAAACAAAATTGGCGGCAATTGGCAGAAAAATTAGGTTTTCCGGTTGCTCTGACCGATAAATTGGTCGAAATTGTGCAAACAGAATCCTGAAAAACGTAGCGAGAGAGCCTCGAATGAAAAAAATGGGTTTAATTGGATTCGGCCGTTTTGGCCAGGTGCTTTATCGTCAGCTTCAGCAAGTGTTGGATATTCAAGTTTACGATCCTTTCAAATCGGAAGAAGAAGCTTTCCGGAATATTCAGTTTGCTTCATTAGAAGAGGTATGTCAGAATCCTTACATCATTTTAGCCATTCCTGTTTCAGCGATAAACGAAGTGACCAAAAAGATTGGAAAAATGGTGCAACGAGATGCGCTGGTAATGGATGTGTGTGCGGTAAAAATGTATCCGATTAAGATTATGGAGCAAAACCTTCCGAAAAAGGTACATATTCTGGGAAGCCATCCTTTGTTCGGTCCGGATTCTGTGCAAAATTCACTTAAAGGACACATTATGATCATAACGCCTCACCGCGTCTCATCCAACCGGTTAAGTGAGGTGAAAACATTCTGGCAAGAACAAGGACTGAAGTTAGTGGAAATGAGCCCTGAGGAACAAGACCGTTTGATGGCCTGGACTCTGGCTTTAACCCATTTTCTGGGGCGCGGATTAAATGGTCTTCCTCTGCCCGACACAGTAGTTTCTACAAAAGATTATCAAAATCTTCTTAAATTAATGCGCAAAATTAACCGGGATACCTGGGAGTTGTTCCACGACATGCATCGCTTTAATCCCTTCACGCGAGAAATGCGAAAAATGTTGTTAAAATCCATGTCTGATCTTAAAACCGAATTGGATCAGTTGGAAGGTTACGATGGAAAATAAAAAGATTAATTGTAAAATAAGTGGATGGTCAGTTCACTTTCAATAAAAACGTACATATTTTTTGTCTTGAATCCAGATTTTATGATAACTGTTCAGGCCTAATAATCCCAGGTTAAATTTGATTAATAAAGAAGATTAATTTTACCAGTGAATTTACTTCTCGTATAGAATTTATCTGACAGATCAGCAATTAGTTTTATGATGTTAAACTAGTGCTATTGAAAAAACAGAGGCATTAAGAAATGTTTTTTGATAAATAAAAAATTACACATTATTATTTGGACTCAGTTCCAACAAATCACTGATATGAATTACATTATCTGATTTTCACATTTTATTTAATGTGTTAATCTTGGTAAGAAATTTATTTTGATGATTTTGAGGAGATACTGATGAAACGGTTTCTAACAATTATTCTAATTTTATTAAGTTTACTATTTTCAATAGTAATCTTTTCTTGCGATTCAAAAGTATCTGGAACCGATAAGCAGTTGATGGAAAGAGCCAGCACGTTGGCACAAAAATTCATCCTGATTGATACTCATATTGATGTACCTTATCGTTTAAAAAACCACTGGGAAGATATATCGCAGCTAACAGAAAATGGACACTTTGATTACGTCCGTGCCCGGAAAGGGGGATTAGACGTAGTTTTCATGTCGATATTTATTCCTGCTTCTTATCAGCAAACAGGAGGAGCAAAAGAACTGGCCGATAGCCTGATCCAGATGGTCGATGGCTTTGTAGAAAAATGGCCCGACAAGTTTGTCCGGGTAAATTCACCAGCAGAAATTCGTCAAAAATTTGATGGACATAAAATATTGCTAACTATGGGTATGGAAAACGGTGCGGGCATTGAAGATGACTTGAAAAATCTGGAGTATTTTTATAAACGGGGTATTCGTTATATCACTCTGGCACATGGAAAATGGAATCGCATCTGCGATTCTTCCTATGATCCGGAAAGGAAATGGCATGGGTTAAGTCCGTTTGGCAAAGAGGTTGTAAAGAAAATGAATCGATTGGGAATCATGATTGATGTTTCCCATATCACCGATGAGGCTTTTTACCAGGTTTTGGAAATTTCCAGAGCTCCGATCATTGCTTCCCATTCTGCCTGCCGCCATTTTACTCCGGGGTTTGAACGGAATATGAGCGATGAGATGATCAAAGCCCTGGCTGAAAAAGGAGGAGTAATCCAAATCAGTTTTGGTTCTTATTTCCTGAGAGAAGATTATCAGAAAAAGACTGAACAAATAAGTAACCATATCGAAACCTATTTGAAGGAACATCACCTTTCACGCACCAATTCAGCCGCAATTGAATATATTAAAGCATACCGCCAGGCCAATAAACCCAATCCTGGAACCATCGATGATTTAATAGATCATATCGACCATGCTGTAAAAATTGCTGGAATTGACCATGTGGGCCTGGGCTCTGATTTTGATGGAGTGAGTTCTCTGCCAAAAGGTCTCGAAGATGTCTCCACGTATCCCAATATCATTTACCACTTGCTGAAAAGAGGATATAGCGAAGATGATATTCGAAAAATTTGCGGAGAGAATTTATTGCGGGTGTGGGAACAGGTGGAAAAGGTGGCTAAACAATTGTCATTCGAATCAACCGGTTTTAAAAGTGGTAATTCTGGTGGAAAACATTTTTAGAGTTAAGGTATTAATCATTTTTTCATATATTAAACAATTCAAAAAAGTCCTTGTTATGATGCCTGGTTTTAAAGTACTAACTGGCCTTGGATTGGCTATTATTTTCCTGCTACAACCAGGATATATTCTCGCAGGTGAATCCGGATCATCAAGTTTGAATATTGGTATCGGTAATTATGGTATCAGCCTGGGAAATTCACAGCGTTTTAATGGAATTCGGATGAATTTTAGTGACCATTCAGTGGAAGAAGTTAATGGGATCAATATCACTATATGGCGGGCACGGAATAATTCACAGGCAACAATTCGGGGTATTTCGGTGGGTGTAATTGCTCCTCAAGCTGGAAGACTCTCTGGATTCATGCTGGGGGGAATAGCAGTAGGCGCAGATAAATGCATTGCTGGAATTTCGGTTGCAGGAATTGCGATCGGATCTGGTGATGATCTAAGGGGAATACAAGTAGCGGGATTGGCTGTGGGTTCTAAAAATTCCCTGTGGGGAATAACGTTTGGTGGCATTGGAATTGGGACAGGCGGTAATCTTACTGGAATTGGATTAGCTGGACTGGGCGCCGGAGCACATGGCAATATTTATGGATTAACGGCAGCTTTAATAGGAGTAGGAAGTGGGAAAAGTATATCGGGCATTACAATGGCCGGAGTGGGTGCCGGGGCCTCGGAAAATATAAAAGGATTAACGATTGCTGGTATCGGAGCAGGGGCAGGTAGGAATATTGTTGGTATTACTGCCGGTGGTATCGGCGCTGGAGCAGGAAGAAATATTACCGGAATTACCATTGGTGGTGTTGGAGTGGGTTGTGGGGGTGAACTGAGAGGGCTTACTATTGCGGGCGTAGGAGTTGGTGCCCCTGTTATCGAAGGCGTAACCATTGCCGGCGCGATTGTTAACGGAAAGAATATCCAGGGGCTCACTGTTACTCTGGGTATGATGAAGGTAAGTGATAAAGGCACATTCGGTGGTTTATCTTTTGCTGGTTGTAATTGGATTAAAGGAAAACAGTCTGGTCTTACCGTTGGACTATTTAATTATTCTTGGCTTCTCGATGGTGTCCAGATTGGACTCATCAATTATGCAAGGAACAATCCAAAATTTATGAGATGGTTGCCTTTCATAAATTGGCATTTTGATTAAAAGAGATTGAGACAATTCCAGGATTATTCTGCCCCTCAATTCCTTTGGATTGATCGACTCCTGATCCACTTCCAAATTATTATTTTTCCTTCTTCTTAAAAAGTGCCTCTATTAATCTGATTTACATGCTTCGCCAATTTAAATGCAACTATATATCCATTGCTGAGTTAGAGATTGTGATGAATTCTAATGATTTTTTTATGTGAATTTGAAGATGGAACAAATCTTGAAACAATATTCAATGGCAAATTTACTGGAGATAAATAAGAATGACTTCAAATCTATTCAAAAAAATAGGTATCGATGGGTGATCGTTTTAGCCATTATTGTTCTGGGATTGAGTTGTTCAGACTCCAACCCAGAAAGCCATTTATAACTTACTGGTGAGGGTTAATCTGGTTGGGTTCGATGTTGTTGTTTGAAAACAATTTGGTAATGTATTTCAGGGAGAACGACGGCTCACGGAGCGTTCTTTTCTCGCAAATGTATTTTACCAGGGTGTATGAGCCGAATTTCCCGGTATACACAATACGATCGCAATTATCGACTTTATCCCTGAAGTAATTATCTAATGAATATCACCACATCTGTTACACTTTTTAGTAGCACTAGCAGTATCATAACTTTGGTGACAACTTACCCATGGGGAAGTTTCCGACCATTCACAGGATCAGCGAACTTCCAGATAATCTTTATCAGGTAGTTTGGGGAATTTCGCATGTGGTTCAGTCTGGTACCAGAATGCTACTGAGGCAATATCGTCCTGCAAGGGCATATAACGTCCGCCTGAGCGCCATCCTAATGCCTGAATAGTTACCTTCAGGTCTTTTTCAAACCGGATGGGATCCATGATATGCCAGCGATACATACCGAAGCGTGTTTGTGAACGCATGTATCCATCTGGTTTAATGACATAGAATCCCGCATAGGGTGTGGTATATTCCCGATATTCGCTTTTACCCTGTTCATTTTTAACGGCAAAGGCGTATGATCCGCAGAAATAATCCTCGGTACCAGTACCGCAGATAGTAGGGAAGGCTTTATCGCCATCCATGTAAAATTTAATTTCCCCTTCGCCCCACCAGCCGTTATTATTAACTCCCCAAGCCAGGTAAGTGCCAACATAATGTCCTTTACCTTTAATACCATCTACAATAGTGTATACTTCTTTGTAAGGCACGGGATTTACCCGGCGGAACTGTGCATGGAAATAAGCAGCATCTTCAGGTACTTCAGTTAAAGTATAATTAATCTGGTAATAAAGGCGCATGGATTTTTCATCCAGGTTTTCCATGGTAATTTTACATTTTTTTCTGAAAGGCATCACCCAGTAACAATTGAAAGCACTGCCGGGATTCACACATACTGCCAGTGATGAAATTTGTTTAAATTCTCCCCATCCGGCACAGAAAAAATCACCAACTGGTACCTCAACCGATGGTTCTTTTTCATCATCCCAGTAAATTCGTAGAATGGAAAACCGCCAGTGTCCAGTAGGCGTCATCCAGATTTGCTGAATAGCTCCAGGTCCCTCAATTTCAGCCAGAATAAAAGTTGTTTTAGGCTTGATGTTCACAAATGGATTTACCTTCCAACCAACACCCAATTCCCGGGCAGCTTTAGCAGCACTACCTTCTTCCAGAGTGGCCATTCCACCTTTACCTTTTTCGCCAGTAAAATTTTCCGGACTGATCGAACGCGTTTGTGCATTGGATAACCTGGGAAGATTTCCGAGATTCAAATAAAGTCCTTTAAAAGGTAACTCTTGTGCCAGCCCCACAGATAAAAACAAAAATAGTATTGTGTAAATGATTATAAATAATTTGTTGGGAATCATTGGTTAGTCCCCTCTGTCTTCATGATTGTTTCCTGAAAAAACAAAAGCGCAGGTTAAGTTCAACATTCTACTATCCGTGTAATTATGATATGGTTTTATCTCCAACTTAAAGACTTGCGCTTCATTTCAGCAGTGACACTTCCGGCTATTGCATGAAATTGGAAGTTGCCGCCACTGGCAGATAATTCTGCTTGCATCCAACCAACCGGTTCTTCCGGATTAAAACTATAACCCATCCCTGGAATGTTGATTAAGTGAATACCTTTGTATTCGTCAAAATGTAACTCATGAGAGTGACCATAAAAAATAGCCTTGACATGCCGAAAGGGCTCTATAATTCGAAAAAGTCTATCGACATCGAGCAAATCGCCATCCCCATCCTCCAACGTGTGATGAACGCCTAAAAATGTTGTCGTTGGTGGAGCCGAACTAAGAAAATCTTTCAACCAGGTCCGTTGTTTTTTTCCTAACAAGCCAGGCACTTTATTAGTGAACAATAAAGAATCCAGCAAAATGATGCGGATGGGTGGAGATTCCACTACCAAGACAAATTTTCCTGATACCGGTTGTCTTTCTTTAAGATTTGTGTTAAAGATAGTAGTGAAATTTCTGCGATTATCATGATTTCCCAGAGCCAGGAAAACCGGAATTCTTTCCATTAAAGGAGAAAGTATTTTTTTTAATTTAAGATAATCGCCTGTTTTTCCTTCTAATCGCGCCAGATCACCCAAAATGGCAACACAATCCGGTTTAACTTTCAGAATTTGTTCAACAGCCCTTTTTAGATTCTGATGAGGATTATAATATTGCAATCGCTTTGGCGGGGTGGTGCTGTCATCAATTTCGGGAATGTGAGTATCGGCCATGAAAGCCCAATGGGTTGTTTTCGTGGCCTGGCTTCTGTTAGCAAAAAATAAATGCGGAACGCTCAATGATCCTGTTAAAACAGAGAACTGAATAAAAAATTTTCTGCGGCTGATAGGTGGTGTTAAGGCTACAGGCATTTTTATCCCTCCAAATGTTTAAATTAAGCAGGACTTCTTCAAATAGCATTATCTTTGCTATCACTGTAAAGAATTTAGATAAAAATTTTTAAAAAACAAAAAATTCATTAATGAGAATGAAAATGAAAAGACCCCATCCAGTCTATTTTATTGAGGATGGGGTCATAAAATTCTTCAGATGACAAAATGGTTGAAATTTAAATTTTCGCAAAGAACGTTCTGATCTTCTCACCGATTTGTTCAAATATGACGTAAATAATGGGAATAATAATCAAGGTGAGAATGGTACTGGTAGTCAATCCACCGATGACTGCCCGTGCCAGCGGCGCCCAGTTTTCTGAACCGCTTCCCAGTTTTAACGCCAGAGGAACCATTCCCAGAACGGTTGTTGTTGCCGTCATTAAAACTGGACGCAATCGAACTCTACCCCCCTCTTCAACCGCTTCGTACAATCCCTTACCCTTGCGTCTTAACTGGTTTATGTAATCTACCAATACAATTCCGTTATTCACTACAATACCCGTTAACATAACTATGCCAACCAGGGCCATGACGCTTAGAGTGGTGCCAGTAATAAATAGCATTAAAAATACACCAATGATAGAAAGCGGAACAGTAAACATAATCATAAAAGGATCAATGAGTGATTCAAATTGCGAAGCCATAATCATGTACACCAGAACAATTGCAGCAAAAAAAGCAATTGTAAGATAAAAGAAAGATTCCTGCTGATCTTCAGCCGTTCCACCAATTATCACCTGAAATTCTGGAGGAATGGAAGTGTTATTAATAATGTTCTTTATTTTTCGTACAGCACTGGATAAATCAATACCCGAAAGATCGCAACCGATGGAAACGTACCTTTCTTGATTCTCACGGAAAATTGTGGTGGGAGCATTCCCTTCTTCGATTCTGGCTACCTGTTGAAGCTGAATCATTTTTCCACTAATAGTGGGAATAAGCAAGTTTTTCAAAGCCTCTTTACTTTGCCGATAAGGCTTGTCTAATTGGACAAATATATCGTATTCATCGCCAGCTTCCCGATATCTGGCGGCTACTTTTCCTTGAATAGCGGTTGAAATGATGTCGGCTACCTGAAGCACACTCAACTTAAGATCATTCAGTCGCCTAATATCAGGAATAATCCGAAGTTCTTTTCCACCTTCTTTAACATTTATATCGATATCGACTAACCCGGGAATTTCCTCCATTTGTTTTTTAATATTCTCTGCAATTATTTTTGACTGAACAAGGTCGTGTCCAAAAATCTTGACTTCGATGGCTCTTTCGGTTGAGAACATCCCTGATTGAATAAACTGGTACGTAATTCCTGGTATTTTGTCGAGCTCTTTACGAATTTCGTCTTCAATCTCAAACTGTGATCTTGATCGCTGTTCCATCGGTGTTAGTCGTATCCGAAAGTTTATGGCATCGCTGCCCGATCCGCCAAAAAGAGCAAAAACACCTTCGCCCGAACCAAAAATAGCCAATACGTCTGTGGCTTCTGGCACTTTTTCTTTTACAATTTCTTCTAATTCTAAAACAGTAAGTCTTGTTTGATTAAGCGGTGTACCCTTTTCCCGAAAAATGTTGATGGCAATAAAACCTTCGTCCGATTTCGGTAAAAATTCACCACCAATGAAAGGAATAAGTCCCAGCGAAAGCAGGAAAGCCACTGTGGTCACCAGTAACACTGTTTTCTTGTGATGTAATGACCAGTGGAGAATCTTACTGTATCTTGAAGTAAGCGATTCCAGAAAATGGGTAATTTTAGATTTCAATTTACCGAAGCGCACTTTGGTCATCTCCGACTCTAATCTGAGAATTCGTGAACCCAGCATGGGCACCAGAGTTAAAGCGATTACCAGAGAAGCGAATAAACTGAACGTGATGGTGACAACCATATCATTGAATAATTCTCCAGCAATACCTGGAACAAACAGCACCGGGAAAAAGACACCAATGGTAGTAAGCGTGGAAGCCGTAATGGCCATACCCACTTCCGAAGCTCCCACATTGGCGGACGTAATGCGATCCTCTCCTAACTCGCGATGTCTATAAATGTTTTCCAGCACAACGATAGAATTATCGACTAACATACCTATAGCAAGAGCCAGTCCTGCCATTGACACAATGTTCAAGGTAAGATTAGATAGCATCATCACTGCAAAGGTCGAAATAACTGAAACCGGGATGGCCAGTCCCATAATAATGCTTCCACGAATATTTCGCAGGAAAAAATAAATCACCAGAAAAGCCAGAACGAAAGCAATAAAAGCGGTATTACCAAGATTACTGATAGAGCGCAATATGTATTCAGATTGGTCATACACGATTTTAAGTTCCACATCTTCTGGTAGTATTTCCTTGATTTCAGTAAGCGCCTTCCGGACATTATTGCAGGCCTGAACGGTATTGGCATCCGATTGTTTAAATATCCGTAAATAAACGCTTTGATTGTAATTAGTTCGAACGTCGCCTCTTACCTCCTTGTAACCATCTTCAACCAGCGCTACATCTTTCACCAGTAATGGTCGATTATTTTCATATTTAATAACAGCATTTTTAATTTGATCGATGGATTGAAATTCACTGGAAATGTGTAGATTGAAGTTGGTTGTTTTCGTTTCGATATTTCCGGCTGGAAACATTCCGCTGGCAGCTTGTATGGCTCGAACCACATCAGTTGGCGAAAGGTGATGGGCTGCCAGGAAAACCGGATTCAGTTTGACATTAATTTGTCGTTGTAAACCACCGTAAGTTTCAACGCTGGCAATGCCTTCTACCCGCTCTAAGAGTGGTTCAATGCGATCTTTTCCAAGTTGCCGGAGTTCTGCCGGTCCCATTGTAGGGGAATTCAATAGCATAAAAATAACAGGCATCATCGAAGGATCAAAAGCAAACGTCAACGGTTCGCTGGCCTCTTCTGGTAAATAATCCCGTATCAGATCAATTCTCTTGCGAACATCTACTTCAGCCTTGTCGATGTCGGTACCCCAGTCAAATTCCAATAAGGTTAAACATACTCCCTGGGAAACCTGGGAAGAGACTTTGACCACATTTTTAGTAGCAGAAACTGCTTCTTCTAACGGACGGGCAATAAGATTTTCGATATCTTCAGGTCCAACCCCCTCATATTGGGTAATCACTCCAATTACAGGAAAATCAATATCCGGAAAAAGATCTATTTTTAATTGAGAAAAAGAAAAGAAGGCAAAACCAATGACGATTAGATAGATCATTGTCAAGGTGATGCGCTTCTTTATGGAAATTTCTACTAATTTCATTTTAACCTCATCTTTGATTTCATTCTCATGTTAAGATTTGGCAAAACAAGGCAACTGAGTTTATCTGAAATTTTTACCCGTTATCACTCGATAATTTTTACTTTCTGTCCATCTCTGACAATTCTTTGACCAACCACCACAACCCGATCGCCATGATTGAGACCACGGACAATTTCCACGCGCTCACCCGATTCTAAACCAACTTCCACCGGAGTTAAACGCACCGTTTCTCCTTGAATTACGAAAACATAATATTTTCTATGGGGGATGGTCTCACCCGTCTCAGGGTCGATATTTATTTCTGTCTGAGTTAAAACGGCATTGTCAGGAAGAACAATGGTATTGGTTTTCTTCCGGGCTTCTATTTTAAAAAGCCCATAAAGCCCGGAAGCCAGTTCGCCTGCCTTATTTTCAAATAAGACTTCTACCTGAACGGTTCGACTTAAAGGATCAATAGCCGGATCGATTCGGTTTATTTTGCCTTGAAATTTTTTCTCGGGTAACGAGGGAAACTCTGCAATCACTGTTTGGTCTTGTTGGAGCTGGGAAAGGTAGATATCCGGCACGTAAAGTTTTGCTTTCATCAAAGCCGTATTTATAATTTTAGCCACAGGTTGCCCAACCGGTACCATTTCTCCCTCGTCAAAATAAATACTTCCTACAATACCATCGAATGGTGCGCGGATAAAACTGTTTTTAAACCGCTCGTTGGCCTGTTCATAAGCAGCTTTCATCTGGTTGAGGGCAGCTTCAACTTCCTGCATGGTGGATTGCATCTTTTCCCATTGTTGCTGACTAATGGCTTTTTCTTTATATAATCTTTGATAACGTTGATAATCTTGTTTAACCTGAGCATAACGCGCTTCGGCCGATGCCAGAGCGGCTTTGGCCTGGTTCAATCCTTCCTTTAAAATCCGATTTTCCAAAATAGCAATCACTTCATCTTTCTGCACCTGACTACCAACCTGTTTCCTGATTTTATTCAACTTTTCTGAAATTTTGCTCACAACCACAGCATCGTTCACGGCTTCCAATGTCCCCGTAATTTCGATATTCGTAGCAATTGTGTCCGGACGCACCTGATAGACACGAACCGGAACAATTGGTTCAACGGCGTCTTCAACTTTTCGTTGACAACTCCAAAAACCTGTAATAACCATCATTATTATGAACAAAAACATCCAGGCTTTTCTCATTTTTTCACTCCTTCTTAATCCTTTTATTCATTTTTATTCCAAATGGTATGAAGCTTACCGATGGCTTTCAATAGTTTTAACTGCGAAACATTGTAATTAAATATACCCTTGCGAAACAAAACTTGGCTATTAGTAAACGCTAACTGGGCGTTTAGAACATCTACCTGAGTACTTAAACCTTCGCGGTAGGTTAAATTTGCCAGACGTAAAGCTTCACGCGCTTCTCTATTGGCCTGTAACAAGCTGGAAATGTTTTCCTTTGCTTCCTGAAAAGCATGATAACTATTCTCCACTTCTAAAAGCACGGCTTTTTGAAGTTGGGCTAACTGAATTTCTGCTTTTTTGTCTACAATTCGAGCTTGTTGGTATTCCAGAATTCTTTTACTTCCCTGAAAAAGCGAAAATTGGAGGGCAACTGTCGCAAATTTTGATCGGGTGTAATCATCACGCCCCACATGTATATCCTCTACCTGTGCCTGATGCTGAACGCCAGCATTAAGCACGACCTGAGGTAAAAATCTGGAACCAGCAATAAGTTTCTGGTTCTTTGCTGTTTGCTTCTGATAATAGGCACCTTTAAGATCCGATCGTTCGGACAATGCCAGCTCTTTTAGATTTTTTAAAGAAAGCTGAGAATATTCGCCCAGAAAATCCATTTGCCGTAAAGTGTCGAGTATGATCAGGGAATCTGATGGATCAATATTTAAAACAAACTTCAAATTTTCTACAGCCATTTTTTTAGCATTAAAAGCGGAAGTCAATTGCGGCAGAGTGGAGGATAGCCGAGATTTGGCTCGTAAATAATCAAGCTGGGAAGCGCTGCCTGCCTGATAAAATTTTTCAACCTGTTCAAAATTTGCTCTAGCAGCATCTACCGCTTGCTGATTTACTCTTATAAGATCGTTCGCTAACATTATCTGGAAGTAACCTTCAAGCGCTTGTAACACAACCTCTTCTTCCTTATCCTTCAACATTTCTGCTAAAGATTTCCTGGTATTTCGCTGAATCCGCCAGTTGGCCACCCTCAATCCACCGGTAAACAAAGGAAGTTGCAATTGAATGGAATGGGAAAAGTTGTATTCTGTTCCCACGCGAAATCGATTTCCCATAAACACAAATTCAGGTAATTCAATGTTATTCGTTGCTTGAAATTGGTAATTGATTGACGGCAAAAAATCAGCAACGGCTTTCCATTCGTTCAGTTTCTGGTGACTATAATCTTGTTTCATCATCTGGAGGTCCAGATTATTCGTTCGGGTAATTTCTACCACTTCATCCCATGTTAACGTTATAATTTCGCCAGCGAAGAGGGCAGTTGGGATCACTTGGAAGAAAAGAACAACAAGAAGAAAAAATATTATTTTTTTCATTATCATCCTCCATTGCACGGATTATTGAAAAAATGTTTTTTCCAGAAATCAAAAACTTTATTAAGATGTTCGTCACTAAACACTTCAGAATCGTTTAGAAAAATTTTCCGGAAAGTTAATTGATTCAAGCTACCAAAAATAACATCTGCCAATATGTCAATATCAACCTCTGGTTTAATGTATCCTTTTTCCTGGGCTTCATTAAGCATATTAGCTAATTCTATTAACAAGGATTTTAAATCACTTATCATCTGCTGTTTGACATTTTCAGGTGTAGATAAAAGATGAATCATCAAGTGAAAATGGATAAATTGAGGATATCTTTCAACAAAATATTTACGAGCTTTAATAATTCCATACAAGCGGTCGAAAAAATTATCGTGAGCTTCTACAAATTCAGAAATGATATTTTCGGACAAAGTTTTAGAATACTGCAATAACTCGTTTAGGAGGGTTTCCTTATCCTTAAAATAATAATAGAGAGTAGGCTTTCCCACACCAACAGCTTCACAAATTTCTCTTATAGAGACTCTTTCATATCCCTTTTTTGCAAACAATTCGGCGGCAGTAAAAAAAATACGTGTTTTAGTATCTTGTTGTGAGTTAGAAATGGGGTTCATCATAAAACTCCTACTTTACTGACCGTTCGGTATACTACCGACCTGAAGACATATAAACGAATTTCAAAAATTAAGGTTTCAAAAAATTTTAAAATTAAATATGTCCTACTATGTCGAGATTTACCAAAAATTATCAAACCTAGCCTCAGTTAGTAGAAATTTACCGTACAAGTAAAAAGAAAACAAAGCATAAGGATTTTACTAAGATAAGTTATAGAATATTAAATAGGAAACATATAAAAATAGTCAGATTTTTTAAATAAGATTGATTTTTAGAAATACATCTTTCTTATTTCTATCTATTATTGTCATGTGATGTTTGCCGAACGCATGAATTAAATTCATAAATCATATGTTTTAAAAATGATTTAAATAGACATTGCGAAAAATTTTGTAAGTTATTATATT
>CAYLYM010000067.1:0-20917 GCA_964387645.1 uncultured Calditrichaceae bacterium
TTGAGAAAAAGATCTGCGTGAAATGGATTAATGCAAACCATAGTGTCAACAAAACGAATAAAAAATTTTTCGGTAATGGACCAGATTTTTCCTGAAAAAGGTTTTACATTGAATATTTCTAATCCGCGGTAATATTCATGTGTATCATAAATCAATTTCTTTCTTCTTATAATAGCCACAAGAGCCGAAGCAGGTAGTACCCATAAATCATGAACATGCAGAATATCGAAATGTTCGAATAAAAGACGTATGAATAATTTAAAATTAAATGATAAAAACTTTAATGGCCCTCCCTGCCAATAACGAATAGCAATTCTTTCTAAAACAACTGTTCCAACAAATTGATGAGCCTTAAGTTCAGGTGTTTTTAGCGAAAGGATTTTAACTTCATATCCATTTCTGGAAGCTGTAAGGGCTTCATTAAAAATACGACGCTCATTTTCACAATCACTAATTGTTGTATGAATAATTTTCATTTGAATCGAGCAATAATAAAATATTTACAATCTATTCCATTAATATACCTGCCAGCGACGATAATTCTTTTCAGATCATAACAACTTTAAAAAGGACTCTGTCATTTCTCAAGCACAAATTTCCTTTTTGACCTACAAACCATGTTCTCGAATTAAGTTAAAAATGGAAGTTAAATTTGGGTCCCGAATTCTGATCCAACCAGAAAAAGACAATCCTATAAAAAAATGCCAAAAAAATAGATACAGATCTAAAGTGGCTCAATGAGGTTTAACCTGATTTGACAATTTTTTTCTTCTTTAATTGATTTAATAAATCACGGAGTCGATCTTCAGTCCATTTCCTGTCCCTAAAATCCAGTATTCCATAGATGATCTGATTTTTTTTAGCGAGTAACGTCTTTCCCCACAGGGGTTCATTAACGATGTAATAATCAGTATCAATTTCCAATTGTTCAGGGATGAGGCTGGATCTATTTTTCATAAAGCCGTAATAGTGCCAGAAATTGCTGTCTGCAACAGCCGTGAATTTATTATCAATAATAAACATACGGGAATAACCTTCAGGTGTGTAGTAATCAGCATAATAGATATTTTCAAAATATTCCTGATCTAACCAACGTCTTAAATAAAACTTTTCAGAATGTTTAACTTTATTTTTCTCAGGCAATGCATCTAAGATTGGAGTTTCTCTTTTTTGTTCTGGTAAAACTTTAATGACTTCTTCAGCTATTTCCCTAAGCAGTTTTTCTCTTGCCTGGACAGTGTCCGACATTTCCGTGATTAATAAAAATTTCCCATACCAGGAGATAATTTTGTTTCCAAGAAGATAGGATTCAAATCCAATATTAAAGAATTTTAACGAGGGCGATTTTTCTACTGAATACAATCCGAATGCCATAATTTGTGATGGCAATTGTAAAATTGTAATAGTAACAGGCATGCTGTCCTTTTTGGAAATAACTTGCCACTGAAATCCATCCTTGACATCGAATTCCATCAGGTACTCAACAAATTCGAAATTTGTATTTATTAAATCTTTTCCTCTTAAAACAAGTGGACTACCAACTATTTGCCATTTCTTTTTTTCTTGAAACTTTTCGAACAAACAAGTATAATTCCATTCATCATTTTCGAGAGCAAAAAGTAAAAAGTGCAGATTAAATCCCAGAAGTAAAATAGAAATAACAATTATTTTAATGAATGAAGTTTTTTTCATCTTTAATTAATTTTTGTTATTAAATTCAAAAAACGATTATAAAATATGATTAATAAAATTTTTCACTTTCATAAATTTTTATTAATAAACTTTACCAAAAATTCACAATAAAGTTTCATTTTTTCATTCACATTGTAATGTTATAAAAAAACTAATTTATGTAAATCAGTTTCTACTGGCAGGGAATCGTAGAGATTCGATATAAAATCGGGGCCATATTTAACTAAATAATTAAATAAATTTAAAATCCTCTCCTGGTACTTACCATTGGGGAATAAATTGGAAATCACTGATTTTAACTGTCGTACTTCAGTTTCCATTTTCCTTTCGAAAGCTTTATCGGCCCTTTCGAAGAATTTATTAAAAGCATTATCAATCTGATTTTGCGTCTTCTGGATCGCTGATTGAAGTGTGGGATCAATTTCAACCATTATATCGTTAAGTTCTATCATCGATCTATATAAATCGGCCTTGATTTGGTCAAATTTATCTTTTAAATATTTATCTGAATGTTGTCTGATAAATTCTTCTAGTAAATTTTCTTTAAGTTCAAAAATTTTGTGGTAATCGTATCCGAATTTTTGAACCAGTCGATGAATGCGTTTTTCTACCAAAGTCATCCTAACTCTTGGATAAAAAATGGGTTGGTTTACACCAAAAAAGTGATACAACTCTTTCAATTGAGCTAAGTAACTAATTTCAGCAGGTCCACCAATATAAGCAACTGTGGGAAGTAAATAATCTTGAACGATTGGACGCAAAGCCACATTAGGAGAGAACCGTTCCGGCGATTTGTTTAGGATAAAATTTATCTCACTATCTGAAATTGGATAATGATTTTGAGGATGGCGAACTAAAAATCTATTTTCATCTCTATCCACTCTGGACCGATCCAGATTATCAGATAAATAAAAAAGTAATGTTTGGTTTTCACCCAAAATAATTTGATTGTGGTAACCGGTTGATTTCAGCTTTTCACTAATTTGTTGAAAAATTTGATTAACTTGCTTCCACTCATAAAATGCTTTTCTAAAAAGTGGCGCAGCCAGGTGTTTACTTCCTTTTTCTTCCGGATTAAATACAATAAGTCCGTAATCACCAAACATCTCGATCAGCCATTCAGCAAAAGCGTCTGCCAGGGATTTTCCAGGATGGTAAATTTTTCGCATTTTTTCTAAAATTGTATCTCTGAACTCCGTTTTTAAGCAGATTTCGACCAATCTTTCATAAATCTGCTCAATTTCATCAGGAATTTGGCGAAAGTGGATAGGACGAAAATCTTCAGGCTGATCTTTCAGAGTAAAACAATGCAATTGATTGGATTTATCGAAACAGTAAAAATGATTTATTTCCTGAAAGTCACCATCACTGACTTCCATCCAAAAAATGGGAACAAACTGATATTGCGAAAATTGATCTTGAAGCTGCTCAGCCAATTTGACGGCAGTCAAAATTTTATAGGCAGTATATAAAGGTCCACCGAAAATACCTGCTTGCTGCCCTGTAACAACTGCAAGTGTGTTCGGATGGCTCAATTTTTTAATATTATTCATTGTAGCGAATGTAGCATTCCACTTTCTATTCTGCTCCAATAAAATACGTTGAATCAAACTCCTATTTTGATATGACCTCTCTCGCAACTTAATACAAGGTTCCCAATCTGTGTGATAATTCCATTGATAAAAGCGTGATACTTTCTCAAATCGGTAAAGGTAATCTTCAAAAAGTATTGGATATTCTTTTATTTTCAAAGATTGAATTTGAAATGTGTATTTCATTTGAACTCAGGGATGCTTTGTAATAAACCTAATAATTTTTAACATCTTTTAAATAAAGTTAGCAATAATAAGAAATAAAGTTAAAAATCATAAGATAAGGCCAAATTAGTTCGAAAATTCACTGAAATTTTTTGATCTTTTTTGCCTAATTGCCTGGAGCCGCGCATGAGATTGATATAATGAAATCCAGGGGATATTTCAAGACCGCTAACCGGCGTGACGAATGGCGTCCATTCACCATCAATAAAAATTGCAGCACCTGGCTCTGTGGTATGAATAGTCAATTGGAGTGCCTTTTCTTGAGGTTCCATACGATAAACCACTAATTTTTTTTCTCCTGGTAAGATATTAACTAATTGACTATCAGGATAACATCGATAACCATTCGCCATTACCTCCACCTCATAAGTTCCAGCTTTTACGGGAAGTAATTCCCCTTGTGCCTGCATCCCTGTAAATTCCTGGTCTAAATAAATATATCCCTTAAATATATTATTCGAAACTTGTAAATAGCCGATTTCAGAGTCTGGAAGAAGCTCAAACCTGACAACTGTTGTTTCGTCTGGTTTTACAAACACTCTTTGATAGGAAGGATTACCAAGATACCCTTTTTTTACTACCATAAAAGTATGGTAACCCACTGGAACTCGAATTTTCCCATCGTTTTCTATTGGATATAATAAACCATCTACAAAAACTTTAAAATTCGTTACATTCACTTGTAACTGCACATCAGATAATATCAAGGTACTACTCATTTGAAATTCGACTTTTACTTCTTTGTTTTGTACCACGTGGACCACCTGAACAGGAGGATAAACCACATACCCCTCTTTGAAAATTGAAATAAAATGCTTCCCTGCTTTAACATTCCTGATAGTATCAGGTGTAAAACGATTCAACTTTTCTCCATCTAAAAATACAACAGCCCCTGGAATATCAGTTTTAACAATAATCGATCCAATTTTAGAAGAAGCTCCTGGAATAAAACGATAAACAACAAAGAAAATTGTTATTCCACTAATTAAGATTGCCAAATTAAGAAATAAATTTCTGTACAATTTTTTTTTAGTACTTCTGTGGGAAGATGAACGTCGTGAACGCCGGGTGCGCTTCCTCTTTTCCGCTTCTTCAGGGGGTAACCATTCTACCTCACCATGACGGTTGATATATTTCACATACCCCTTTTCATTAAAATATCTTTCCTCCTCTTCCTCTAAAATTTTAGCCCTTAAACGCGCTTCTAGTTGAATCCTTCTCTCTTCTTCTTCTTTCTTACGTTGTTCTCTTTCTCGTTTCTCTCTTTCCTCTAATTTTTTTCTAATTTCCTCTCTAAATCTTTTTTCTTCTTCAGGTGTTAAAGGCATTCTTACCCTCAAGTTTGTTATAGATAACAAATACTTATAATTTTAATCGAAACTTTTACATGAAACTTTTACTTAAAATAAATTATTTTTTATCTTAAAACTTTTCTTATTAAAATAGGTTAACTGAAAATCTTAACATTGATAGGGTTTCAATTAATTATTTGTCAAATAATTTCGTCCAAAACCAAATAAAATGAAAGTATAATGTAAAGATTATTATAACCAACCGACTTCTTTATACCAAGAAATTGTTTCCTTTAATGCTTCTTTAATTGAATATTGTGGGCGAAAACCAAAATCGTGCATGGCTTGTTTCGGTGAAATAGCCCAAAAAGGTTGTGCAACTTCTCGGATTTTCTGCTTATTTAGAATACTGGGTTTGTTTCTTAATTTGCTTAAGAACTCAATTATCGCCGCCGCTTTCGAGGCGATAGAAAAAGGAATTCTTAAATCAAAATATTTTTTATTCATAATTTCTGCGGTCATTTTTGCAATTTCAGACCACCAAAAAGGTTTGTCGTAACATAAAAAATAAATCCGTCCAACAGCTTTATTGGAAAATGCCGCTTGAATAATTCCCTCTGCGAGATCTTTTACATAAACAAGGCTGACCAATTGGTCAACTTTTCCGACTTTTAAGTTCACACCGAATTTCATTCCCTTAAAAAAATTAAGGACATCGATATCACGCGGTCCAAAAACTGCTGGTGGACGTATAATAGTAATAGGAACGCTATCATGGTATTTTTGCGCTATTTGCTCGCATCGTAATTTACTCTCACCATAATCAGTTATTGGACGACATGGATAAGATTCATCAATTGGCTCTGAAGTAGGTGAAGGTCCTACGGCAGCCTGGCTACTGATCAATAAAAACCGTTTTAAAGATAAACACTCTGACAAGGCTGTTTCCAGTAGAATCTCAGTGGTGAGAACATTACCACGAAAGTAAGATTCTTTATTAAGTGCTTTTGTAACTCCAGCAATATGGAAAATATAATCCACATCTTTAAGTACGTCCTTGAAAGTTGCAGCCTTAAAAAGTGAACCCTTTAAAAATTCTACAGGTAAATGCTCTATCCATCTCAAATTGCTTGTTTGTCTAATCAAACAAATAACTCGATGATTCATTTCACTCAATCTTTCAGCAACGAAACTGCCCACAAATCCCGTCGCACCAGTTAGGAAAATTGTTGCCATCACTCTGTAAAACTTTTTAAAATTTTTAATTCAAAATTTAAAAAAATATTTCACAAAAACAATTTGTTTAAATTTTGCGTAATAGTTTAATTGATAAAAAAATTTCTATTTTTTCATTAGACTTTCTAAATTATAACATTTTTACTATTTTATTTTATTTTTAAATGATTTACAAATAATCACAATAAAAAATGTTTTTGACACTACTTTACTGATAATAATAACCCTTTTTGCATAATCAAAACAATGTTTATGTAAAAAACAATATTTTCTGTCAAGTCTGCTTTAAACTATAAAAGATAAGGATTTATGTTATGAACGCTAACTCTGTCTACTCATCCTTTTGTAGCTAATCCTTTTGTAGCTAATTAAAGATTCTAATACATCAGGGAAAAAGTAGATACTTTCCCATACCGTATTAAAAGAGTACTAACCACAATTTCGCAGAATTCAAAATTACAATAAATTCATAGAGTTAAAGTATTTTTATTAATGGATTAGACATAACGTATTGACAATAAATAAATCTGGGCATTATAAAAAATTCTTGATTAATTTTTTACTTAAACAGAATTCATTTACCAAAATTTTATTAATGACTAAAGTTTTATTAATAATCTATAATATTTCTTAAATATTAATTAATTTTTTTTCTAATATTTTAAAAATATATTTTTATGCATTGAAAGTTTTGGAAAATTATAGAATGACGAATAAATATTTATGGCTATTTTATATTTCAAAATTATTATACGAAAAATATTTATGTTTGTGTTTTTACGGTTTATTTAAAAGATTTAACATTACATGCTTATTTAAATTTTCATTTTAAAAACGAAGTTTCAAAAAATTTTCTTAATAAAATCCAGCAAAAAAATATACATTGAAAATTATCTTTACTAATAGAAATACATTTATTATCTTATTTGCATTTAAAGAAAAATGGGATTTTTTAAAAGATGCAAGTTGTTGACGTCATAAGAAACTCCAAAGATGTTTTTATTTCATTAGAAATTACTCCACCAAATAAAGGTCAAAGTATTGAAGAAATTTTTTGTGTTGTAGAACAATTACAAGAATTTAATCCCGCCTTTATCAGCGTTACTTATCACCAACCGCATGTAGTTTATGAAGAGCGTGATGGGAGGATCTTTCGAATTCCAAAACGTAAAAAACCTGGAACTGTGGGTATTTGTGCCGCTATTACTAATCGATTTAAAATTGATGCTGTACCACATTTTATTTGTGGAGGTTTTAATAAATTTGAAACAGAAGACGCCCTAATTGATTTACATTATTTGGGGATTGAAAATGTATTTGTCATTCGCGGTGATCCCCCACCGGGTCAAAAAGTTTTTATACCCGAGAAAGACGGGCATAAGAATGCTTATCAACTGGTTCGTCAAATTGCTAATATGAATAAAGGAATTTATTTAGAAGAATTAGAAAATGCCCAACCAACTAATTTTTGTATCGGCGTGGCAGGCTATCCTGAAAAGCATTTCGAGGCTCCTAATTTTGAAAAAGACCTGGAATATCTAAAAATGAAAGTAGATGAAGGAGCACATTACATTATCACACAAATGTTTTTTGATTTTAACGCATTTAAAAATTTTGTAGAAAAAGCCAGAGCAATTGGTATAACCGTGCCTATTTTACCTGGTATTAAACCTATTACAAACATCCGGCAGGTAACCAGTTTACCACGGGAGTTCCATATATCTTTGCCAACTGAATTAGTAAATTTATTAGAAAACGCTTCAACACCGCAAGAAGTCAGGAAAAAAGGATTAGAATACACACGCAAATTGTGTGAAAAATTGATCGACTATGGAGTTCCGGGTATTCATATATATACGATGGGCCGAGGCGCTGCAACTTACGACTTGCTGAAAGGATTGTTTAAATAATTATTTCATTATCGCGAGTAATTAAACAAGTCCAGCAACCTGGGTATTATTATACCATCAAACGTCAGTGTAAAATAAGGAGGATGAGAATTGGATATATTTGAAAAATGCATGAAATTTACCCGCGCAAAAGAAACTATGGAGCAGGGAATTTATCCTTATTTCAAACCTATCCGGGAGAATTATGGTACCCGGGTGATCATGGATGGAAAAGAAATTATCATGATCGGTTCCAACAATTACCTAGGTCTTACCAGAGATCCACGGGTACAAGAAGCAGCTATTAAGGCTATTGAAAAATATGGAACCAGTTGCTCAGGCTCCCGGTTTTTGAATGGTACTTTAGAGCTTCATGAAGAATTGGAAGAAAAATTAGCTAAATTTGTTCGAAAGGAAGCCGCCCTAGTATTTAGCACTGGTTATCAAACCAACCTCGGAGCTATTTCTACCTTAATTTCCAAAAATGATGTAATTATTACTGATAAGACGAACCATGCCAGCATTTTTGATGGCATTTTTATGGCTGCGGGTATGAATATGGGTATCAACGTAAAAAGATACAGACATAATGATCTTGCTGACCTTGAACGAGTACTTTCTCGCATTAACCCCGATCAACCTAAAATCATCATTACTGATGGTGTTTTTAGCATGGAAGGTGATGTAGCTAAACTTCCTGGAATAGTTGAACTGGCTAAAAAATATAACGCAAGAATTTATATCGATGATGCACATGGTATTGGACTATTAGGCCAAACAGGACGCGGTACTCAGGAACATTTTAATATTTGGGACGAAGTTGATTTAATTATGTGTACTTTCAGCAAATCTTTCGCTTCACTAGGCGGTTTTATTGCTGGTAAATCCGAAGTTATTCATTATATTAAACATCATTCTAGGCCGCTTATCTTCAGTGCGGCCATGCCTCCGGCCAATATAGCTGCTGTATTAAAATCTCTTGAAATTATTCAAAAAGAACCACAAATTGTTCATCGCCTGCAATACATTGGAAAAAAAATGATTAAAGAATACCAGGCTTTAGGTTTTAATACCGGTGAATCTGAAACACCAATTGTACCTATTATCATTGGTGATGATATAAAAACATTTCAATTCTGGAGAACCCTATTTGAAGAGGGTGTTTATACTAATCCCGTCATTTCACCAGCAGTTCCTCCTGATCGAGCTCTGTTGCGAACCTCTTACATGGCCACCCACACTGATGAAGATTTAGAAATTATTTTGGCAACATTTAAAAAAGTAGGCACAAAAATGGGTATTATTTGATACCAACTGAATAAAAAAAATTTACTATATATTTCTTTTTGCTGTTTAAAATAAAAGGGCCATTCCAATGAAAAATATCACAATTAAACCTGTTAAAAGTCGATCAGACTTAATGAATTTTATTAAGTTGGTATGGAAGATTAATGCTGATGATCCCAATTGGGTACCTCCTTTGTTAATGGACAGACTAAAAGTTCTGGATAAGAAAAAGAATCCTTTCTACCAGCACGCCGAAGCTGATTTCTTCCTGGCCTATAAGAATGGTGAGATCGTAGGTCGCATTGCCGCTATCGTAAATCAAAGGCATAATGAATTTCATAATGACAATGTAGGATTTTTTGGTTTTTTAGAAGGAATAAATGACCCGGATGTTTTCAAAGCACTCCTGGACACTGCCCGAGATTGGTTAAAAGATAAGGGCAAGGATTCTATGATGGGCCCAATGAATCCCTCCACAAACGACGAGATTGGTTTTCTGGTTAATGGCTTTGATTCCCCGCCATATTTTATGATGACCCATAATCCACCGTATTACGATACAATCATGAAACAACTAAAATATGAAAAGGTTAAAGATGTTTTGGCCTACTATGTGGACAAACAAACCATTGTAATTAGTAACAAACTCAAGCAAGTTGCTAATAATACAAAAGAAAAACATGGTGTAAAGATTAGAGCAATTGATTTAAAAAACTTTAGAGCAGAATTGGAACGTGTTCGAGAAGTCTACAATAATGCGTGGTCACAAAATTGGGGATTTGTCCCCATGACACCTGAGGAATTTGATTTTATTGCAAACGATTTTAAAAAAATTATCGATCCAGATTTAGTGCTTATTGCAGAAATTGACGATAAACCAATCGGCTTTTCTCTCGCTCTTCCTAATTATAATGAAGTTTTTGCCAAAATCCCAAATGGCAGACTTTTCCCTACTGGCTGGCTTAAATTTTTATTAAGTAAAAATAAAATAAAAGGTCTTCGAGTTATTACCTTAGGAGTAATTCAAGAATATCAAAAATCTGGAATTGGTGGTATTTTTTACCTGGAGACGTTTGAACGTGGCGTTAAGAGAGGATATCAAAATGCCGAAATGTCCTGGGTTTTGGAAGATAATGAACTTATGAACAGGGCCGCAAAACTATTGGGTGGAAAACCATACAAAACATATCGAATTTACGGTTCAACTCTTTGATTTTATTTCATTCCAAAAATAAGGCTAAATAAGCTATCTGTATCTTTAGTTGCTTTGATATAAAGTCTCCTATGAGGGGGGTATTTATTTTTCAATAAAAGGCTTCAAAAATTTTTTACTTAGTGAAATTTTTTAAACATTATTCACAAGTTTTGCTAAAAATGTTTCCTTTGATTTTTTAATATAAAAGAAAAAAATTAATTCCATTTTCCAAAACTTGTCAAAATTAAATAAAATTTGATTCACCATTTATATTTCTCTAACAATGTCTTAAATATCAGTCATAAAAAATTTAAAATTGAAGAATGTGACCAACTGCAATCCTTCACTATAAAACAACTTATATTTTCTACAGAAGGAATTAAAATACTGGCATAGTTTCTGGTTTTTCCTTAATTAGCAATTGAGGAAAAATGCTTAAGAACCAGGGAAAGGAGATAACCTTATGGAGAAGGTGAATGCTAATGAAATAAATCACGCCGATCTCATAGTCGGAATCCCTTCTTATAATGAAGCTGATAACATTTCTTTTGTCGTTCAACAATGCGATCAAGGTTTGCAAAAATATTTTTCAGATCTGAAAAGTTTGATTATTAACGTCGACAACAATTCCATCGATGATACTCGAGGTGCTTTTCTTAATACTTCAACAACCAATCCCAAAATTTACATTTCCACTCCGCCAGGTGTAAAGGGTAAAGGAAACAATTTCTATAATCTTTTTTCTAAAGTAAAAAGACTGAATGCTAAAGTGGTTGTTGTAGTTGATGCAGATGTAACCAGCATTACGCCAGAATGGATTCGCGACCTGGCGATACCAATAATTAATAAAAAAGTAGACTTTGTTACTCCTATATATTCACGAAATGAATATGACGGAACAATTACCAACAATATTTGTTATCCACTAATTTATGGACTTCTGGGAAAAAACATCCGTCAACCTATAGGAGGAGATTTTGCTTTTTCTGGCAATTTATCCTCATATTATCTCAGCCAAGTATGGCATAAAACCACTCGACAATATGGCATCGATATTTTTATGACTCTTCACGCCATAACAGGCAGTTTTAAAGTAGGGCAGGTGGAATTAGGTGCGAAAATTCATAAACCTAGTGCTCCAAAATTAGGACCAATGTTTACACAGGTGGTCAGTACACTTTTTAAAATTTTGTTAGATAACAAATCTAATTGGATATATAATAACAAAATTGAAAGAATTCCTTTGTTTGGAAATCCCTCTCAAAAAACTCCACAAAACTTGAGCATCGACTATAAGAGTATGAAAGCTACCACCATTTATGAATTTAAAATTTACAAATCCATTCTGGAAAGGTGTCTGTCACCAGAAATATTCTTCAGGATCAACAACATGTACGAAAAAAGAAAAATTAACATAGGCGTGGATTTGTGGACTAAAATTGTCTACGATCTTTTATATGCTTACGATACAACTGATGCCAATTCCGACCTGATTGAAGGTATGAAATCGCTTTATTTTGGTCGGGTAATTTCATTTATTAAACAAACTTTAGATATGGATCATGTATCTTGCGAAAAACAAATTCAAAGACAAGCTCAACATTTTCATCGAATCAGGAATTATTTGATAAAAAAATACCAGAGACAACAATTAGCTGTTGCTTAAACTTCTTCTTCCACTCATAAATCCTACCTAATTAAACAGACCAACAGCGGGGAGCTATTTTTCCCGCTGTTTTTTTATCGCATATTTTTTAGTTGCATGATCCAGGACAATTTACCATAAAATGTTTTCAATGCCACAAAACGGATTTTTTAAAGATGTGATCGAGAATATTTACATCAAATGTATGTCATCAACAGCAAATTCAACATTTTCTAATTTTAATATGATCGGAAGGAATTCACCATCTATGTTAGCAAATCGAATATTGAATTATCGACTAATTTTCTGAGCTCGCAGGTCTTCGTAAATACCACTCTTTAAATAACCCAAAATTTAACTGGCAGTGTCCTCTAAATCTAAAGCCAAATGGGCATCAGTAAAATCGACGCTCATTACTCCTCTATCTAAAACTTGCACACTAAATTTTATTGTCCCAATGATGTTGAAGTTGTACATGACCATGCTATCATACATGACCGATAAGAATGATATCACTGTTTGACCAGGCTCGATAGCAAATTTCTCGGGGCGAATTCATTACTGATTAAAATTTCATCAGGTTTTTATGGCAATCAACCCCTAATCAGTATCTTCTGAATATTGAACTGTTCAATTTTTCCTTCTAGATTCTTAAATAAGTCCACTGTAAAGCCAATTCCTGGTACCTGAGCCCGCCGCTTATCCATTTTCTTTCATCAACTCAAAAAAGCCGCCAAAACGAATCCTGGATATCCAGGTTAATAATTGATACTCTTCTTTAACACAAGTTATTAAATCTTTTACACCGATTAAAGCCAGATCAATAAATTACTAATCCATATTCTCGGCATTAATACGTGGTTTACCATTTCCACATTTCCAGTGGTAAATCTAGCATTGTAATCCACCAGATTATGTACGCTTCACTTGTCACAACAGATAAAAATCTTCTTAAATCCTCTTTAAAAACCATTTGATAAAAAAGTAATTCTTACGACCAACAAATCTCCAGATTTTTCTCCCAATCAAAATTTATTTGTTGACTATCATTAAACAAAAGATTATATTTTATACGATTAATGTATTTAAAAACCATATTCGTAAATATAAAAAATGAGAGTAAGCAATAATCTTAAACCAAAATCTTCTAAAATAAATCAAATCTTGAAAACCGCTCGAGAATTATTTTTCCGTTACGGCATTAAGCGTGTTTCGGTTGAAGAAATTTGCCGCACTGCTAGTGTAAGCAAAATGACCTTTTACAAATATTTTAAAAATAAAATCGACCTGGTGAAAACACTAATGGATAAAATTTACGAACAGGCCATGACAGAGTATCATCAGATTATGGCAGAACCGATTCCTTATTCGAAAAAGATAGAAAAAACCATTCAATGGAAATTGCAGTGGCAGAAAGAGATTAGCCAGGAATTTATCAAAGATTTCCTGTTTTCAGAAAATCAGGATCTGTATCAGTTTTATCAGCAAAAAAGAAAAATCATACTGAAAAAGCTTCTCGTAGATTACCAGGAGGCTCAAAAAAAGGGTTATATCCGAAAGGACATTAAACCGGAATTTATTCTTTACATAATCAATAAATTGACTGACTTTTACGATGACAATGTGCTTTTGAATATGTATGATTCACCTGCAGAACTGACGAGAGAGGTGCTGAATTTTTTCTTCTACGGGATTTTAGAAAAATGAATTTAGGGAATATAGGTTTCGAAATTGGATGCTACAATAAATTGAAGTATTAGTTCAATATTTTCTCCATAATTTATCATGATAACTAATTCCAGAAAAATATCCAGAGTTCGTTTCAATGGTGTTCAAAACGTTTATATTATATCGCTTATATTTTAAAATTTTAAGTACTACACATTTTACTCACAGTATTTAATAAATTTGCTCAATCAATTGAGTAGATTGTAAACCATTGATATGTGTAACTTTTTGATTGAGTATTTCATATTATCGCGTAAATCGCGACAAAATGACTGGACCTTGTTGATGACCAAAAAGTTTTTCTTAATAGTATTTTCTGGACTGTTTTTCTTAAATGTTTCATTTGCTAAGGTTAATTTCAAGGGACAATTTTCTGGGACAGTAGTAGCAAATCAAGACCGTTACAAAGATCAATTTATCGGAATGCGCTACATTCCAGAGTTGTTCATTACAACAAATTCGAATTTTGATTTCGATATTTCTTTGAATAGTTACAGCAATTATTATGGGACTTCTTTGTCAGATTACCAGACAGAATCGAAAGTGAAAATGTACCGTCTCTGGCTACGTTATTCACAGGAGCAATATGAAATCAGGTTTGGTTTGCAAAAGATAAATTTCGGTCCTGCGCTTTTGCTACGTTCGCTAATGTGGTTTGACCGTACAGATCAGCGTGATCCTCTTCAGTTAACAGATGGCGTCTGGGGTCTGTTGCTTCGTTACTATTTTTTGAACAATGCAAACATCTGGTTGTGGACGCTTTATGGGAACAATAAAACCAAAGGTTGGGAAATTTTTCCCACTGCCAAAACCGTTCCAGAGTACGGCGCGCGAATTCAACTTCCTTTAATCGGCGGTGAACTTGCGGCAATAGCACATTTCCGGAAAGCGCAGTTAGGGAAAAAATTTATTTTGAATCAAGGCATAAAAAGTTCAAATTTTCATGAAACACGATGGGCATTGGACGGAAAATGGGATGTGGGCGTTGGAATCTGGTTTGAAGCAGCAACAGTTCACCAGCATGAAGGAACAATTCCTTTGAATTATCAGACGATGATTACCATAGGTTCTGATTATACCTTCCCGATAGGAAATGGCTTGCATCTTCTTGGAGAACAGTTTCAGCTCAAATATAGTAATAAAATTTTTAGGAATGGTGAAAAGCTTGATTTTTCCGCAATACTATTCGATTATCCACTCGGTTTGATAGATCAAATTTTTGGATTTGTTTATTATGATTGGAAAAATAAAGACTTTTATCGACTCTTTCGTTGGCAACGCACATACGATAATTGGAGCTGGCACTTGATGGTTTTCTGGAATCCGGAAAGGAATCAGCTTCCCGGCGAAATGAATTCACAAATGGTATTTTCGGGAAAAGGTTTAATGCTAATAGCTGTTCTTAACCATTGAGTTTCTATTTTAACTTATAAAATTAAGCGCTTAGTTTTTAAAACAACAGATGACTAATCATCAATTGAAATAGGATTGGTTATGGAAAAAAAATTGCTGGTTCAATTAAAGAGTTTAACAAAACGCTATCCTATGGGAGAAAAGGAATTTCCTGCGCTGAAAAATATTAGCCTTGAAATTAAGGAAGGAGAATTTGTCGGTATCGTAGGTCCCAGCGGTTCCGGAAAAACTACGCTGTTGAACATCATTGGTACGTTGGACGTGCCAACTGAAGGACAAGTGATTGTTCTGGGAAAAGATGTATCTAAACTTTCAGGAAAAGAAGCAGCAGACATCCGTAATAAGTATATCGGCTTTATTTTTCAGACTTTCAATTTGCTGCCGGTTTACACGGTATTTGAAAATGTTGAATTTCCCTTGCTCTTACAAAAGGTTCCTGCTTCCGAACGGAAAAAGCGAGTCATGGAGGCGCTAGAGTGGGTTAGATTATCTGACAAAGCAAAATCTAAACCGGCTCAGCTTTCTGGTGGAGAATGCCAGCGGGTAGCCGTGGCGCGCGCTATGGTGAAAAGACCGGCGCTGGTGCTTGCGGATGAACCTACAGCAAATTTGGACGCGGAAAATTCCCACAATATTTTACAAACCATGGTAAAGTTGAATCAGATGTTAAAAACAACTTTCATTTTTGCCACACATGATGAAAAAGTGATTCAGTATTTGCGTCGCAAGATTTCCCTGTTTGACGGGAAACTTGCCAAAGATGAAGTCGTAGAACCTGTTTACAAAGCAGGAGAAAGAAAATTATGATTATTCCAAAATTAGCTATACGAAATTTGTTGGGTGCAGGTATTCGTACCTGGCTGAATGTCATAGTTCTTTCGCTTTCTTACGTGGTAATCATTTGGACACAGGGATTGTATCAGGGTATGAATGAGCAGATTAGCCGGGCAAAGATCGATTCAGAAATCGGAGGAGGACAATTTTGGCAGGAAAATTACGACCCTTACAATCCGCTCTGTTTAGACGAAGCTCATTCGGTGATGCCACCAGAAATTAAAAAACTCATAAGAAAAAAACAGGCTGTGCCTATTCTGGTTGTACAGGGATCCATCTATCCAGGAGGAAAAGTGCTGCCAGTTGTGCTTAAGGGCATCGATCCGTCACAGACAATTTTAAATATTCCTACTCAATATTTACTTGATTCATCCGAAGAAATAACCGCCATCATCGGTACTCGCATGGCAAAAATGGCGCGGTTAAAGGAAGGAGATTATGTGACAGTTCAATGGCGAGACGTAGACGGCACTTTCGATGCCAGGGAAATCAAGATTGCCAAGATTTTTCAGACGCAGGTGCAAACGATTGACAATAATCAACTCTGGTTGTCTCTGCCTGTATTACAGAAATTGACTGGTATGCACGATCAGGCAACTTTGGTTGTTATCAGCCCGGAATTACAAAATGTGCCCAGTACTGCAGGCTGGAAATTCCAGTCAACAGAAGTTCTGTTAGCAGATTTAGCTGAATTAGTCAAGACCAAAAGCGTCGGCGCATCAATTTTCTATTTAGTACTGCTGTTTTTGGCCATGCTAGCTATTTTTGATACCCAGGTGCTGTCAATTTTCCGTCGACGAAAGGAAATGGGCACGTTAATGGCATTAGGAATGACCCGCGCACAAATAATTCAGCTTTTTACACTGGAAGGCGCTACTCATAGCATATTGGCGGCATTAGTGGCTGCAATTTATGGGATTCCTTTACTGGTTTACTCTGCAAAATCTGGTCTTGCCATGCCGCAATCTTACGATAGTTATGGTCTTGCTCTTGGCGATAAGTTGTTTCCTGTTTACAGTACCGGTCTGGTAATTGGCACAACGCTTTTAATCTTCTTGATAACAACAATCGTGAGCTATTTACCGACGAGAAAAATCGCAAAATTAAAACCAACAGATGCATTACGGGGTAAATATTTATGATAAAATTTCTGCTTAAAGGAGTGCTGCGCGATCGCTCACGCAGCCTGTTTCCCATTCTTATTGTTACTGCAGGGGTGGCATTGACAGTATTTTTTCATGCCTGGATAGCTGGTTATATCGAAGAAATGATCGAAAATAATGCCCGATTCAGCGCCGGGCATGTGAAAATCACAACCAAAGCCTTAGAGGAACAATCAGGGCAAATCTCCAATGAATTAGCACTTTTGGGAATCGATTCTCTGATTTCGCAATTAAATAAAAAATTTCCTAAACTTTGCTGGACGCCGCGCATTCATTTCGGTGGTTTACTGGATATTCCCGATGAAAACGGAGAAACCCGTGAACAGGGACCTTTCTCAGGCATGGCTGTTGACCTGGTAAATCCAAATTCACTAGAAAAGAAAAATTTAAATCTGGAGAAAGCAATTGTGCGCGGCAGGCTCATTGAAAAAAGCGGTGAAATGCTTATTGCAGAAGATTTTGCCAATCGTTTAGAAGTAAATTTAGGAGACGCAGTAACAATTATTTCTTCAAGCATGTTTGGCGGTATGGTAATGCAGAATTTTACCATTGTGGGAACAGTTAAGTTTGGCATCACTGCTCTGGACAGAGGAGCTGTTATCGCTGACATCTGCGACATTCAACAGATGCTGGAAATGGAAAATGGAGCTACAGAAATACTTGGGTTTTTTAAAGATAATAGATATGAGCGAAAAAGAGCTGATCTGGTTGTGGAAAATTTTAACAAATCATTTTCTAATCCTACCGATGAATTTGCGCCGGTAATAAAAGCTCTACATCACCAATCTGACCTAACTGAAATTTTAAAAATGCTAGATAAGTATTCGTTCATTATGGTTTTTGTTTTTGTCGCGGCCATGTCAATAGTTCTCTGGAACGCGGGTTTGATGGGCAGTCTCCGCCGCTATGGTGAAATTGGCGTGCGACTGGCAATTGGAGAACGCAAAGGGCATCTATATTGGACAATGATTGCCGAATCGCTGCTCATCGGTGTTTTCGGTACAGTAATCGGTACCGGTCTGGGATTGATTGCATCTTATTATTTGCAAAAACACGGCATTGACATTTCATTTGTGTTGAAAAATTCATCTATGCTTATTTCCAATGTCTTGCGCGCTAAAATTACATCCACGACTTATTTCATTGGTCTCATTCCCGGTTTACTTGCGACATTCATTGGTAGTGCCATTGCTGGACTTGGAATTTATAAACGACAAACCGCTCAATTATTCAAGGAGTTGGAAGTATGAAAAAATTGCTGATAATTCTACTACCGGGGCTTTTCTCTCTAGCATGGGGTCAGTCGCCTTCGGCATTGAGTATCTTAAAAAAAGTCGATGAGAATCTCACCGCTGAGAGTAAAATTGTCAAGTCAAAAATGATTATTCATGGCAGACGCAGCAGCCGCACCATCGTGTCTAAATCATGGATTGAGGGTATAGACCGCTCATTTACTGAATTCCTGTCGCCGCCACGAGAAAGAGGCACCAAAATGTTGAAATTGGGTGATAATCTCTGGACCTATTCTCCAGCAACAGACCGAATCATCAGAATTTCAGGGCACATGCTGCGGCAGTCGGTGATGGGTTCTGATCTATCTTACGAAGACATGATGGAAGATCCAGTGCTGCATCGAATTTACGAGCCAGTGATTGAAAAAGAAGACACCGTGCAAAACAGAAACTGTTGGGTACTTTTTTTAAAAGCTAAAAAACCGGACGTAGCTTATGCAACACGCCGCCTGTGGGTTGATAAGGAAAATTTCATTCCGCTGAAAGAAGAACTTTACGCAAAAAGCGGCAAGCTGCTCAAAAAAGTAGAAGTCAAAGAAGTAATGAAAGTGCAAGGAAAATGGCAAGCAAAAAGAGTTATCTTTAAAGATATGCTAAAAACCGGTAAGGGTACAGAATTTATCGTCGAAGAGATTCAATTGAACGCGAAGATTCCCGGATATATTTTTTCCAAAGCGTCGCTGAGGAAGTAAGTTTAATGAGAACTACGAGAATGCAAAGAAAAAACAAATTATTTGATTTTCTTGAGAACAGTGAAATAGTAAAACAATTATTCAAACCGTCATGTCTGCAGCAAGTAGGTAAACAATACGAATTTAGTTGTAAATTAAGCATGCTAATCAGTTCTAAAGGGAATTAGATTCTGAGAATAAGAACAATCCATGGTAAACTCTATGACTGACATACATTTTCTTCTACAATAAATCAAGTTAAAGAGAATGCTGGACTAATTTATTACACTATTCAAAAATATTAAAAAATACTCTCTTACATAAGGCATTTTAACCTGAGTTTGACAGTAAAAAACGACTTATTATCTTGTAATTACATTAGTTAACTTCCATTTTCTTAAAAGTTGTAACTACAACGATAAAAGCATTGGCTTACAAGCACCTATTTTATCAAAAATTTCCAATTGTTCACCATTGACTCTAGATAAACCTTTACGACGCCTCCCTTCATTCTCCCACTCAACGACAACTACTCGACACAAACGCTCCGTTGCTTTCTTCAAACTTAACTTTAAAACAGCAAGGCGTTTCTAAAACAATACCGCCATCCGGAAAGCTATGAAACATATCATAACATTTGTTCTTATGCGTTTCTCTGTCCAATGAAAATAGAACGCAAACTCAAACTATGCTTTAACTCGTAAACTCCATTTTCAACATATTTTAAATATTTATAGAGTAATATGATCTCTGTTTTTATCATCTCCTTCGCATTGCTAATCATTAAAAACCAACTGTCACTCCTGGCCTCTTCAACTAAAATTTCATCTTGCCTGGTAATTTCTATACCTTCTTCTTTTAATGATATCTTGAAAAAACGGCTTAATCGCTTCCCTTATAATACATTCTTTATTTGTGAGTATTTATCCTCTATATCTATTGATTTCTACTTTATCTGTTCTACTAATTTCAAAAATTTATCTATTCGGTTTATACGTCTTTTATAACGCTTTAAGCCTTTATCGAAATTGTAACTGGCTACGTAGCGTACTTTTATTTTTTTGGGTATCCCCCAAAAAATTTGAATTAAAGTTTTAGAAGTGTTGAAAAATAAGGGAAAAATAAATAAAAGGGTGTGAGAGTCCCTTGTAATTTTTATATTCATTTTATCTCAAAAAAATGAAAAAAAAAGAAATCTCACATGAAGGAATCTAAGCAAATCGAAAAGTCTCTCCAAATGAAATTTTACTCCTTTAATAATGAAATCGCTCTTAATTTTTCTAAGTCTGAGAATCGATTTTTACGAGAAATGTTTTTTGGTATTCTTTGCAGTTCCCATGTTCATGCCAGCAAGATCGGTCGTCATATTCAGGATAAAATTAGCCTAAAGAAAACCCTTAAACGGTTAAGCTATCACCAATAGAAAATATGAAGCGTTGAAGAACATTTTACCCATCCTGTGGATTTCGCTCTCATTCGTTTATAATCAGGTTGTGGAACTTGCAGTAGATATTTTAAGTTGCCGGGAATTTAAAACCAATCATGGTAAGCTCAAATTATCAGAGCTGTACCGTTTTATTTATTATAAACTAACCCGGGTAGTTCAAATGTGTTTTTTAAAAATAGGCCATTTAAAAATATTTAAACCGATTGTCCGAAATAGAAATTGTATAAATTTACAGTTGGAACTGACTTTTTAAATTTCTTGGGGGATACCCCACTAGGCCGTTGATAAACTTGATTTTTATAAAACTATTGTGTAT
>CAYLYM010000068.1:0-20378 GCA_964387645.1 uncultured Calditrichaceae bacterium
TTAAAAATAACAAAATATTGTCCTAAAAGCCTTATTTTATAAGGAGGGATAATGAGATATTTAAAGCTATTTTATATTTCAAAATTATTTTATGAAAAATCTTTGTGCGTTTACGTTTTTGTAGTTTATTTAAAAGCTTTCGAATTGCAAATGTTATTTTCTTGTGGAACCAGAGGACACAAATGGAGGAAATTTCCACCATGAACAAAGTTCCGTTTGGCTGATACCGGCCAAACAGAACCGTCACTTTACTATGTCGGACGGGGAAGAATCTCTTTATTTCTAATAAGTGATCCTTTGACTTCGCTCAGGGTGACTTAAAAATTCTTTTTGAAAAGAACTCAAAATCAAATTATAAAAAATGAACAAGAAATAAATAATAAAATTTTTTGGGAAAAACATGGCAAAAATAAATAATCAGTTTATAATAGTAGGAATTGGAGAAATTCTTTGGGACATATTTCCAGAAGGAAAGAAATTAGGTGGCGCACCTGCCAATTTTGCTTACCATGCTCAGGAATTGGGCGCTCGTAGCTTTGTTGTTAGTGCAGTCGGTGATGACGAATTGGGTAAAGAACTATTTGAACAACTCGAGTATATTGGTCTGAGTAAGAAATACATAGCAGTACTAAAACAACATCCTACCGGAACAGTAACGGTAAAATTGGATTTTCATGGAAACCCAGAATTTACCATCCACGAAAATGTGGCCTGGGATTATATACCTTATTCATCGAAACTGGAAAAATTGGCTAAAACTGCTGATGCGGTTTGCTTCGGTACTCTGGCTCAACGATCAGAAGTCTCGCGACAAACACTGCGTTCTTTTCTGAAATCTACAACACGAAATTGTCTTCGAATTTATGACATTAATATAAGGCAAAACTTTTATAGTGTCGATATTATTAGAGAAAGTCTTTTGCTATCACATTGTTTAAAATTGAATGAAAAAGAACTTCCCATAGTAGCTGAAATGTTTTCGCTTAGAGGTTCTGAAGATGAAATATTAAAGACGCTTATTCGAGAATTTAATTTAAAAATAGTTACCTTAACAAAAGGTGAAAAGGGAAGCAAATTGGTAACTGCGGATGAGTATTCTATTCTTGAATCATCGCAAGTTAATGTTGAAGACACAGTTGGAGCAGGTGATTCCTTTACGGCGGCCCTTGCGGTGGGATTATTAAAAAATCTTCCACTAAAGATTATCCATCGAAATGCAAACATTTTAGCTTCATATGTTTGTTCGCAAAAAGGTGCTACTCCGTTTATACCAGAAGAGTTAAAATCAGAAATTTTAAGTGCACACTAAAATAAGAAGAGGGATTAAAATGAAGGATTTAAACTATTATCAGCCTACAGAAATTATTTTTGGAATTGGTCGATTAAATGAGTTGGGTAAAATAGCGTTGCGATTTGGGAAAAATGTCTTTTAGTCACCACACCTCCAGTACCATCATTTGAACCATTGTATAAAAGAGCAAAAGAAATTTTAATAGATGTGGGAATTGAAGTTGTCCATTTTGATCAAGTTCAGCCAAATCCTACAACAGAGAATATAACTGCAGGTGCAGAATTGGCCAAAGCCCATAAGGCAGATATGGTTATTGGATTAGGTGGGGGATCGAGTATGGATAGTGCCAAAGCGATTGCTGTTGAAGCAACACACGAAGGCACTTGTTGGGATTACCTCTATTTTCGAGAAACACAGCCAACTGAAAAAACATTGCCGATTATTGCTGGGAGTACTACTTCAGGGACTGGATCGCAAGTTACTCAGGTTGCTGTAGTAACCAATACTAAAGAAAAAAATAAGTCGGCTCTTTATAATGCAAATTTATTTCCAAAGGTCTGTATTGTCGATCCGGAGTTAATGCTAACTCTTCCAGAGCATATTACCGCTTCAACCGGCTTTGATGCTTTCTGCCATTCGTTTGAGAGTATGTTGCATCCAAATGCATCTCCTTATACAGATTGTTTGGCTCTGGAAGCAATTCGATTAATCGTAGAAAGTTTGCCTTCCCTCTTAAAAGATTTGAAAAATTTAGAATTACGTTATAAGATGGCTCTGGCTGATACTTTTGCAGGTCTATGCATTGCAAATGCTGGTGTAACCTTACCGCATGGTGTAGGGATGGCTATTAGTGGTCTTTATCCACATGTCATGCATGGTGAATCTCTGGCTATTATTTATCCGGCATTTACTCGTTTTACCTGTAAATATTCTGTTCCTCAATTTGCTGCTGTGGGGCGAATTTTTGATCCTAAACTGAAAAATGTATCTGATGAAATAGCTACAGAAAAATCCTGTGAAGCTATTGATGAATTTTTAAAAAATATTGGTATGTGGATGAATTTGCGTGATGTAAAAATGCCAGAAGAGGAAATTCCCCTGCTAGCCAAAGCTTCTATGGTTTTACCGGATTATAAAGCCAATCCCAGAATAGCTAGTGATGAAGAAATGTTAGAATTAATAAAACAGAGCTATTATAAAGATTAATTTGGATTTGAAATATTTTGTGCAACACGAAAGCGTAGAAAGGCCTCATTTTATGGGGCCTTTTTTTATGATTATTTTTATTTTTCTGGAAAATTAATAGAATTTACAATTATGAACATTCGGTATTAATAGGGTGTTAATAGCTTGTAATATTAGTAAAAATTGGATTAAATTGATTAAATGAATTTTTCCCTTTTTTGTAAATTGAGGAGTCCGCTGAGAATACAAAGAAGGATTCCTGCACTTAAATAAATTCGGTTGTTAAAAACAATATCAGCCCAGACTGCATCATTGATACCGGATGGAAGAGAAAAGGGATTTAGAAAGACATCCCATTTAGTATTTTCCAAAAAAGGAAAATTGCGAGAAATCCAGAGCGTAATACCTATTATAACCATTGCAACAACTGTTCCAAATCCATTTCGAATAATGGTTGAAATCATGAATGCCAGGCTTCCGATAAAAAACACTGGAAACATTAATTGGTAAACCATCCCGAATACTGAAAATTCTACTAGTGCCAGAGAGCAAAGGAAACTAAGGCAACTCATTATCAAGAATACCAAAATATAAATCATGACCATACGGACGAGCCAAACTTTGTAACGATAATTAGGAATAGTAAAAAGAATTTCTAAAATCTGAGCGTCAGCATCATTTTGAATTCCAAATACAGTTGGATAAAAAATAAGTAATATACCAGGGAAGAGAAGAAGGTAATACACCATTGCTTCGGTGGGATTAGTATCGGCATCATTAACGGTAATAATAGTAACAAAAATAAAGAAGGCAATTGCTGATAATAAAAAGTAAATAAATTTATTAGCGAAAATGATTTTTAAATTGTATTTGAATAATTTTAATAACAGGTTACTTGTATTCTTTAAATAATATTTAAGATTCATCGACTGAAATTTCTTGAGATATATTTTGATTGGAGAACTCATATTTCTTCTTCATTATTTTATTTAAGTTAAATTACCATAAATATATTTATAGCTATACTCTGGTTGATGTAAGGAGCCATAAATAGGCATCCTCCAGAGTTGGTTTTACCAATTGTGCTTCAGGATGTGGTTTCTCTTTAGAAATACATCGGACTCGAATCTGTTCTCCATCTCGCATATGGTGGACAATCATTAAATTTTTTCGTTGCTTTTCAAATTCTCTGAGTGATAAGTAGAATTGCCACACGTGCCCAGCAGCGGTTTTAGACATTTCATTAGGCTCGCCTAAGTAGATTAAATTGCCTTTATTAATTACAGCAACTTTATTGCAAGAACTGGAAATATCTTCGATGATATGAGTTGAGAAAATAACAATTCGTTCTTTACTCAGTTCTACCAGTAAATTTCTGAAACGAATCCGTTCTCGAGGATCCAAACCAGCTGTTGGTTCATCTACAACCAGGATGCGCGGAAGATGTAATAAAATCTGGGCAATCCCGATGCGTTGTTTCATTCCGCCCGAGAAAGAACCAATCTTTTCGTGCTTATGCTGCTCCATATGAACTGCGCGAAGTACATAATCAACAATTTGTTCTCGTTTTTCTTTATCTAAAATATTTTTAAGAATTGCCTGGTAATCTAGAAACTCATAGGCTGTCATATTTTCATAAGTGCCAAATTCCTGGGGTAAATATCCGATGATCCCTTGAAGTTCTTCACGCTTCTCGTTTACATCGATGCCATTAATCCAGATTTTTCCATAACTTTGTTCTAATATTCCACAAATAATCCGCATCAGAGTGGTTTTTCCAGCACCATTGGGACCCAATAAACCAAACATTCCTTTACCAATTTCCAGTGATATACCGTCTAATGCTTTGAAAGGATTGCGTTTTTTCCCGATAATTGGAATGGTCTGAACGAATCGGTAAAATCGCCGTCGAATTCCAGCAAAATGACCTGTCAACCGGTTGATATTTATACTTTCACGATGTAAGCGGTTAGACGTTGTGTAAATGGTTAAGGCTAGATACCACACCGAAGCAATGAAAATAAGAACGGTGATATCTTTCCAGCTAATGAAGAAATAAATTAAATTTAATAAAGGAAATCCCCAGAAAAATATTTTGTATATTTTCTTTAATATTTTGTTATAAAGTAGTTGAGTATTCGATGGTTTATAATAGTTGATATAATTCTGGATTGTTTGAATGAGGTATAAAGTGAAAAGGTAAATAGGATGAACAAGAATAAAAATCCAGAATCGACTGGTGAGGTAGAAATAAGTAAAATAAATCAAGAATCCAAGTAGGGGAATTTGCCATATTAAATTATCCAGGTTTGGTTTGTATAGTTCTGGATGAATACGTATTTCTCTTTCTTTAATTCGTTTCCCTTTGTTCCACTCGCGTATAAATCGGGATTCCTGATCGTAAATTTTAACTAGGTTTTGGACTTTAATGGTAATCGGCTCGTCCTTTTTGATAATTTCAGATTTAGCTTGCCTTAAGCTAACCATTATGAAATAAGTGAGTCCGGGTATAGCCATTACCAGAATAAACAGATCGAATAATTGCCAAACAAGGCTGTCTGTTGTGGTATAAATTTCCCAGCAACCAAGCAGAAATACGATCAGATTGATTAATTTAATTTTCCAGTTTAATTGTTTTATCCAGTTTAAAGCAGTTTCTAATCCAGTGTAAACGGTGGGAATAAATACCAGAGTAAAAAGAGTGCTTAAAGAAAGTCCGCCTATTACGGTAATGGCAAAAGGTGCACCGATCCGAGTTACATATTCTGCCTTCCCCATGGCAAGGGGAAACATAGCAACTATAGTGGTGATTGCTGTGATGAGAATAGGACGTACGCGCGCCTGGCCAGCTACCATTAAAGCTCTTGAACGGCGAAATCCTTTTTGCCGTAAAATACGAGTGTAATCGATTAGAATGATACCATTATTTACAACAACTCCTAATAGAATAAGAAAACCGATAAGGGTATTAGCATTAAAAAGCGAGTTTCCAGTAATAATAAGCGCCAGAAAAGAACCCATTGCCGCAAGAGGTATGGTAAACATCATAACGATAGGGGTAATTACTGATTCAAAAACTGACGCCAGGATCATATAAATCAGGATAAATGCTGCTGCAATAAGAAAATAAAATTCATTTAGCTCCGATTGCTCATGAATTACTTCTACAGCCAGCCCCTGGGGAATTTCTATAGTGGCAATAAGTTGATCAATTTCCGCTCTGGCACTCTCTAATAATTCCTTAGAATCATTGACTTCATCTAGAAATCGATAGTTAATTTCGATTTGTTTTTCCTGGTTTACCCTGTTAATACTAGATGGGCCAGATGCAAAAATAATTTGACTGATTTGTTGTAGTTCATGGATTGAACCATCCTGACCAGGAATAGTTAATTGTTTAAGATCGTCTATTGTTTCTTCTTCTTTTTCCTCTTCTTCACCCATTTTGATGATGATGTCATATTCATCAGTTCCTTCTTTGTAAGTTATTCCAGTTGAGAATTCATCCTGAAAAGTAAAAAGTTCAGATGCAATAAGATTAAGCGGTATATTGTAGTAGTTAATAATTTCGGGATCGAATTGTAAATGAACTTCTGGGCGTCTATCTGAAATGTTCATTCTTACTCGGTTAATAGATGTAAGATTTTCCAAATAATATTGAATATCTTCTGCAAATGCACGCATTTGTCCAAAATCTTCACCTTTAATAATAATACTTTCAGTTTGCGATCCTATACCTAAAAGCCGTTGCATTTCCCGTCCAGGATTAGAGCCACCTCCTCCACGGAATCGTCGACTTGAAGTAGGCTGTTCAAAACTAATATCAGCAACTTGAATATTTTCAACACGTTTTTCTATATCTTCTTTAATCTGCGCTAAATTACGATTACGAATTTTTTCATAATCTTCTTTAAGTTTGATTGTGATTATTGCTTCATCTTCAAAAATTTTACTAATAACATCTTGTTTTTCCTCCAAATCTTCCAGCCGACTTTCAATTTCTTGAACAACAACATCGGTTCCTTCTAATGTTGATCCACTGGGCATTGTGATATACAAATTCAATTCATTTGTCTCTATTTCTTGAGAAACGTTCAGACTTAATGCCACGCAAACAATTACAGTAAAAAAGAAGGCAACAACCGTTAGAATAATTGTGCGAGCTGGGAAACGTAAGGCTGATTTTAACAGGACTGTATAAATTTGTAATAAACGATTTTTTTGCGAAACAATCTGAAATTGCGGAATATTCTTGGAACTTCGCCATTTTAAGAATAAGTGGGTTGTCATGGGTACCAACAATAGCGCGACAATCAGAGAAATAATTAAAGTTGAAATGATGGAAACACCAATATGACGACCGATAAGTTTTATAAGAAAATTGGTTGAAAATACAAATGGTAGAAAAACCGTGATAGTAGTTAAAGTTCCAGCTACAACTGATCGCCACACTTCACTAGTGCCTTCAATAACAGAACGATCAATAGAAACATTCTGGGATTTTTTTCGATAAATATTTTCTAATACAACAACGCTGTTATCTAATAACATGCCGATGGCCAATGCCATTCCCACTAGTGTGAGGCTATTAATGGAAATATTAAAGGCATAGAAAAAATTAAAAGCGGTAAAGATAGAAACTGGAATGGCCAGCGTAATAATGAGAACCAGGCGTAAATTCCGTAAGAAAATCCATAGAATAGCCACTGCCAATAAGCCACCGACTATTGCTAGTTGTATAATCATGTCGATGTTTTTTTCCATAGTTTCTGCCTGGTCGCTCTGGATAGTAATTTCGATATCCTGATATTTTAATTTTTGATTCAAGTTGTCGATAACAGCACGAGTAGTGTGTGAAAGTTCGATGAGGTTTGCCTGCGTGTCTCGAACAAGTTGAATGGTAACAGCATCTTTACCATTGACACGACTAAGAGAGGTCTCTTCTTTTGTTCCTACATAAACTTTAGCAACATCTCTCAGACGGATAGGGCCTTCTGGACGAACTACAATATTTTCCAAATCTCTTACATCAGTATATTCTGCAACTACATGAACAAAATATTTACCCCGACTTCCTTTTGCCTGTCCAACAAAGGTTTTGTTATTACCATTCCGTTGAATAAGGTTACGTATTTGAGCAGGTGTAATTTTATACGCCCGGCAGGCATCTTCATCTAAAATAACTTCTACAGATTTTTCTCGACCTCCAGAAACATTTACATTAACAATACCATCAATATTTTCTAATTCCGGCACAATTTTTTGATCTACTATTTGACGAACCCGATCAACTCCACCGCTTCCGCGAACCTCCAATTCCATGAATTGATTGGAAAGTTGCTCAGTATCGACCTTGAAAACGTTAACTATAAATTCATCTGGTAAAATAGTGCTCACCTCATTGACTTTTTCCTGCAGTCGTAGGTAAGCATATTTGATCTTGACATTCTGTTTATAGTAAACAATTATTGATGCCCGTCTTTGATCGATAAATGATTCAATTTTATCGATACCTTTTAGAGTTCCGATTGCTCCTTCTAAGGGAATGATTGCCTGGTTTTCTATATATTCTGGATCAACTTCCTGAGATGTGTTGACCTGAACTATTAAAAACGGCAATTCTGAATTAGGGAGCAACTCCATCGGCAATTGTTTATATGAAATGTAACCAAGCAGGGTCATGCCGATGAAAAGCATACTGATAAATGTTTTCCGTTGGATAACAAATCTAAGCATCTGTTCTAATCATTTATTTTTTTATTAAATTAAAAGGGTAAAAGCCAATTATTTATTTGTTGCTACATTTTCGATTTCATCAATTTCTTCAACATTAATTTTAAACACTGCTAATAACTTGTTCTTAAATTGCTCCATAACCCAATAAACGTTGGGAATGACGACTAATGTAAGCAAGGTGGAGGTTACCAACCCTCCGATTACTGCTAATGCCATTGGTGATCGGAGAGCTGCACTTTCGCCAAAACCAAAAGTCAATGGTAATAAAGCTAAAATTGTTGTTAAACTTGTCATGATAATTGGACGAATTCGCCGTTGTCCCGCTTGCACAATAGCCTCTCGGAGAGATTTTCCCTCTCTTTTTAATTGATTAATCGCATCTACCAGAATAATGGAATCATTTACTGCAATGCCAACTAACATAATAATGCCAATGTAAGCCATAATATTGAGCGCTTTTCCTAAAATAAAGAAAGTAAAAACAGAACCAACTACTGCTAGTGGAATTGTTAGAAGAATAGTGAAAGGATGAAGCAAAGATTCAAATTGTGATGCTAAAACCATATAAACTAAAATAATGGAAAGAATTAAAGCAAATTTTAGATTATGAAATGCTTCCTGGCGCATTTGTTCCTCACCGGTAATTTGCACGGAGTAATCAGGGGGAAAATGAACATCTGCTATTTTTGATTGGATGCTTTTTACTACATGATCGAAAGGTCGATCTCCTTTTATATGAGCAGTAATTTTCCCAATTCTGGATTGATTATGCCGAATGATTTCTTTTGGGGCTATACTTTCTTTTATATTAGCAACTTCTCCTAAACGAAATTTCTGATTTCCTGATGTAAGAAGGATATCCTCTAATTGACTGACACTAGTTTCCGGTAATCTAATGGTAATATCACGTAATTCACCAGAAACATCCCACTCACCGGCATTTTTTCCCATTAATTGATCTTGCAGTTGTGAAATAATATTGCTAATGTTTACGTTGTAAATTCCTGCTTTTAATCGATCAATGTGTATTTCTATTTCTGGTCTTCCTTCTTCAAAACCAGTTTCAATGTTGTAAAGGTCGGGTATAGTCTGAATTTTATCTCGAACCTGATTTGTTAAATCTTCAATAATACCCAGATCTTCTCCTTTTACTTCGATGATGATAGGTGCTGCTTCTGTTCCTAATGTGGTCTGTAAAACGCTTTGATCCTGGAGAAATTCCGATTCAAGATCAGGTATGTCACTAAGGATTTGTCCAATGGTTGCCATAATGTATTCAGAAGAAAGAGAATGATTCTTTTTAAGAATAATTTTCATATTTGCAGTGTTTTGATCTTCAAAAATGGTGTTTTCGTCTTCAAGACTACTGGTTGCTGGTCCGATTCGACTGTAAATTGTTTCTAAATTATCTCCTAAAACGTCTTTTATCATTCTCTCAATGTTTTCAACAGTTTGTTCAGTGCGATACAATTCTGTTCCTTCAGGTAGGCGAAGTTCTAGGGAAAATTGATTTAATTCAGTTTCTGGCATGAATTCGCTTCCTACTACTGGTAAAAGAAGATAGGCAGTAATAACCAGAACAAGTGCTCCGCCAATAAACCACCAGCGTTTGTCTAAAATTTTGTTAAGAAGTGAACCATACCAGGCAAATTGAAGACTTTTTGGTTGTTCAAGTTTTTGTGATTTTTTTAGAAAACGGGAGCTAAGCATTGGGATAACCATAATTGCAACAAAAAGTGAAGAAAGCAGTGAAAATGCTACCGTCCAGGCCTGGTCTTTAAAAAGTTCTCCAGCAGCACCATGAATATAGACAATTGGTAAAAACACTACAATTGTTGTTAATGTTGCAGCAGTGATGGCACCACCTACTTGTGCAGTGCCTATTATTGAAGCGCTTCGAATATCTTTTCCCGCTTCTATCTGTCGAAAGATGTTTTCCATTACAACAATGGCGTTGTCAACCAACATTCCTGCTCCCAGAGCCAAACCGCCTAAAGTCATGATATTTAGAGTCAATCCATTAAAAAACATTAAATTAAATGTAGCAATAATAGAAATGGGAATAGCAATGCTGATAATAGTTGTTGTAGCCAGTCGGCGGAGAAAAAGGTATAAAACAATTACCGCTAAAATAATACCAATAAGAGCGGTTTCTTTAACTTCGTCAATGGCTGTGTTGATGAATTCACCCTGATTCTGAATAATAACCAACTGATAACCCGGAAGCGCTTTGCGCAGATTTTCTATTGTTTTTAACACGTCATTTACGGCCTGAACAGTATTGTATCGTGTTTCTTTTGATATTGCTAATCCTAAACAACGATTTTGATTAATACGCACAATGCTCAATGGATCTTTGTTACGGAATTCTACTTTGGCAATATCTTTCAAATAAATGGGAACTCGCTTATTTGAATTGTTTTCTTGTTGAGACAGTTCAGGAGTTTCTGATGTTCGATAGCCAACAATAAGATTTTTAAAATCTTCCAGGGATTGGAAAACGCTGACTCCTTTGACAATATATTTGAGTCCCATCTCAACAATAGAACCACCAGAAATATTTTTATTTAAATTACTAATCTGATTGGCTATATCGTCAGGTGTTAGATTATAAGCTTCTAATAGGTAATTATCTGTTTCAATAACTACTTCTTTTTCCTCTCCACCATAAATTTCAACTTCAGCAATACCTTCTAAACGAATTAGTTCATTGCGAATGTAATTTTCGGCTACTTTTCGTAATTCATCCATATCATCGATTTCTGGATGATAAAATCCCAGCAACATTATTGGTGCTGAATTTGGATCGTGTTGGGTAATGGTCAATTCATCGATTTCTCTATTTCGACTAATCGGAGTCAGGGCTTTTTGTAAATCCAAAAATGCTTCGTCCATATCAGTATTCCAGGTGTATTCCACAGTAATCTGTGCCGAACCTACTCGAGAAATAGAAGAAACTTGAGCAACATTTTTTTGACGAATGGCTAACGATTCGATCTTTTCTACAAATTGTTTTTCCATTTCTTCAGGTGGACGTTCTCCGGAGCTAATCTCAATAAATATTTTAGGACTGTTTAGTTCAGGCAATAAGTCGACACCCAATTTTTTGAAAGAAATATATCCAAGCAGAATAAGTGCAAGGATTATCATTAAAACAGTAATAGGATATTTAACGGAAAATTCTGTGATCTTTTTCATCGAATTACATCTATTTAGTTTTTGAACCCATTAATTTTTTGAAGAACCAGATTTCTCATTTAATGTGTTATTATTTGTAAATATCTTGTAAAATCTAAACATAGTTGAAAAAACTAATATGGTTATCGTATAATTTTTACTCTTGAGTTGTCTCGCAGTGTTTCAAATCCTCTAACTACCAATCTTTCATTTTCTTTAAGGCCCTTTACTACTTCTATTTCATCAGGATTTTCTAAACCAGTGGTAATAATTCGTTCGTCTGCAACTCCTCTTTCTACCACAAAGACAGATTTTCCTCGTCTTTTGGTTAAAATAATATCTTTTGGAATTACAATAGCACTATCTTTCCGCGCAACAATGATTTCTGCTTTGACAAACATTCCAGGTCGAAGAATCCACTCGGGATTATCGATATCAACAGTTATTTTGAAAGATCGAGTAGTTTCGTCAATGGCAGGAGAAACTTGCGTGACAGTTCCATGTAATGTATCATCTGGTAAAGAATAATTAGTAACCCGAACATCTTGACCAACTTTTACCCGAGGTAAATCTTTACTTGGTAGATTAAGTTCAAGGTAAAGTTTACTATAATTCATAAGTTTAAACATAGGCATATTGGCGGAAATTTTTGTACCCGGTGTGTAATATGGAAGATCAACAATGACCCCGTCGAATGGGGCTTTAATCTTTAATTTAGATAATTGGATCAGTGCATTCTCATAATTGTATTTGGCATCGATATAGGCTCTCTCGGCATCTTTCAACTCGCGAAGAGTAACGCCTCCCTTTTCGTATAATACTTTTTGTTTCTCATATTCTCGTTGCGAGATATCGAGATTTAGTTTAACTGATTCAATCTTAATACTATTTTCAAATTCAGGATTATCAAGGTGTATAATTTCTTCACCCTTTTTCACAAAATCACCTAATGCATAAGGTTTATTAGTTCGTGGATTTTTATTTAGATAATAGTATCCCTCAATTTCCGATTGAATTAACATTTCCATCTGAGCAGTGACCGTTCCTGTTGTGGTAATATATTCTTCAATCATTCTGGGTTTAATTTCTTCTACAGAAACGGGTATGGTAATTTCCGTTTCTGTTCCCACATTTTGGCTACCACAGCTCAGTAACAGCAATAAAGATACTGAAAATAAAAAACTACATGCGAATAAACGTTTTCGAATGAGTTTTTTGAATGTTTGAATTAATAACATGCTGCTAAAAATTTTTCCCGTCATTGCCAACCTTCTTTTTTTATTCGTTATTTGATTTATCAATAAAACTTCATGATTTAGAAAATTCTAATCTTTTTTTATTCCATAAAATTTGAATTTTTTATGTCAATAACAGGTCTATCTTTTTCGAAATCCCAAAGTGATTGAATCTTAAGATTTAATAATGCCAGTCGGTAATTAATCAATGTTTCTACCAATTGATTTTTCTTTTCAGAAAGCTGTGTTTGAAAGAGGTTTAGATCCATACTGGTTAGATCTCCATTTTTGTATCTTTCTAAATTAATGTCATAGGTCAACTGGGCATTTTTTACATTTTGTTCAGCAATCTTAACTTGAAATTCCAGATTTTGTAACGATCGATAGGCCTGTTTAATGGAAATGATAATGTTATTTTTTTCTTCTTCCAAAGATAGTTCTCTGCTTTTAATTATAGCTTTAGATGCGCGAATTCGTGATTCTTTTTCTCCCCAATCGTAAAGAGGAATGTCAAATGAAATGGTAAATCCCTCATTTCGAGTAGGTACATCATATAAATGACGGAATTGTTCATCCTGGCCAAAGATACCGTAATTAATCGTAAGATTACCTTTAAATTCATTCTGTGAGGCTGTTCGAATAAGATTAAAGCGCGCATTTTCAATATCAATTTGTCTTTGTCGCAACTCCATCCGATTTCTTAATCCATGAGAAATGGCTTTTTGTAAATCGACTTTTACAGGTTGGTAAGTAACATCAGCTATTACCGATATATCTTCATCAAGAGGCAAGCCGATCAGGTTTTTAAAATTGTCCAGTAAATTTTCCAAATTTACTTGTTCATTCTGAAGTGAAGATTTACTAGTTGCTAAATTTAATTCTGCCTGATATAATTCTTCCGGAGCTGCCAATCCTGCATCTACTTTATTTTTAATAATTTGATAGCTCTTTTGTTGATTATTCAATTCTTCTTTTGCAATATCGACTCGAAGTTTAGCTAAATATACTTCATAAAAACTTCGAACTACTTGCTGTTCCAGATTTAAACGCTGGATGGTATATTGCAATTCAGTATTTTCCAGGTCAAGTTCTAATTCACGCAAGGCTAATTTGGTCCTGTTGTAAGTGAACAAAGGTTGCTGGAAACTTAAATAAAGTCTATTAATAAAATCTTTTCTTTGTGTATTTCTCATTAATCCTGTTGATAAAGAAGGTACTTCGCTCATAACATCCTGCCAGGTAAAACGATTAATTAAATACAGAGTCCCATCTGTCCATTTGATAGGTTGTGATATTGAAAATGTTCCTGTGGATTGCTTGGTTTTACTGGTTTGCCATAGTGAAAGTGGTGAGAAAAAGGTGCGATCGCGATTGAAATTGAATGGTGTAATAGAAAGAGCAAATTTGGATTTTAAAGCAGCATTTTGTGCATTGAGTAATTCCCTACTTCTCTCCAAATTGTATTGCGACCGTCGGATTTGTGGACTGTTGGACATAGCAATTTCTATAGCTTCTTCCACTGTCATAATTTTTTGAGAAAATACAATTGAAGGTAGTAACAGAATTAAGGCAACATATTGAGCCAATTTTTTTGAATACAAAAATATCACCTCCATTAAATTCATTGATCATCCTCATTTAATTTTTGTTAACATTTATTTTTAAAAATTGAATTATATTTTAATAATTGTAAAACAATTTCTTAAATATCTACATTTTGTTCATAATTTGATCAGGTTAACGTTTAACCCATTTTACAGCATCTGCAAAAACAACCCGCGCATTACACTTGTCAGACAATTCTACCCGTGCTTTTCCTTTAGATAGATAAAAACTACCGAGAAAATTCCACCCTGGTTCTGCATTATCAATATTTAGAATAGTTTCATCAATACCATCTTCATGGTAAATATAAAAATGGTATTCTCCCATCCTTTCATCGCGTCCCTTACGGAAGGGCAGGCGAATTTTGCTTACATAATAATATATATCATAAAATCCTGGTTCCTTGATTTCAGCATTCCAGGCTACTTTCTTTTCTCCACCTCCACTTTTAATAAAATGGGCAGATTGGATGTACCAGCCAAAAAAGCTAGAAAAGGTGGTTGCTTTCCATTGTTTGGGTGGTTGCCAATAGCGGATACCTATGTATTTTTCTTCTTCCTCTTTTTTCTTGAAACGTTCAATAATCCCCAATAAGGCGCTTTTAGAAGGTTGATAGATAATTTCAAAGCCGGGGTCTTCATTGTCTACAATAATTTCGTTGGGCATAGCCAATTGAACAGGTTCATCTAATATTTTTTCGCCGTCAAAGGGCTGTGCTTTTTCGTTGAGGGTAAACTCCTCGAATCTTTGATTGATAATTGAAGGAAGATTTTGAGAAATGAGCGTATTAATTCGCATGCCACGTGGTTCATTATCTAATATAATACCTACTTGTTTGGTCTGATGAGCATCTAAAGCAACGATTTTTTCTACTTCTGATTCATTAGATGGAGGCCCCATAAATCCACGTCTCCGACCGCTTCGGAAAGTAACTTTTATAAGACCATTGGTATTGCTTACGTTTGTAACTTTAAAAATGATCTGGTATCTTGTCCGATCCTGGTCGACTACCTGGAAAGCCTGAATGTCTCCAAAAATAAAGGCCGGTAGTTCTGTGCTTTTATATAAGTCGGTAAGATATGATTCTATTTGATAATTAAATCTATCTTTCATCTCAGAAAGAAATGCTGAAACTGGAGTAACCTGGAATCGAGTTTTTTCAAGAAATTCTTTAACAAATATTTCAAATTTTTCCTGGCCAAGATAATATTGAATAAGAGTGAAGAGATAATCGCTTTTTGCTTTAAGTGCTGATTTGGCATATTCAATTTTTTCCGGGTCCTTGAGTATTTCTTCCAGACTATTTTTCGCTAATATTTGATTGGTTTTTTCTTCGTCTGTTAATCCCTCGAATAATTGAGCAAAAATAGAACTGGTTTGTTCAATGCGAGAGTTGATGTAGGATTCCAGAGCCATATTGAAAATTGGCCATTTTTTAGATTCAAAATAATTAGTGAAAGTATAATAGTTCGGAAAGAGAGTGTAGTATGTTTCTAATTCGGGTATTCCACCAAAACGGAAACGAAATTTAAAACCAGAGGTAAAAGTTGTTGTTACAAATCTTCGAAAATAGCGACTTTGAATTTCTTTTTTGGTAAGAACTTGATCACTACTCCGACTTCTTCTGCTTTCGAAACGTTGAAAAAGTTTGAAATCAGCTGACTGGAGCAAAATTCCATTCTCGGGTAAAAAAACTATTTCAGGTTGGACTGTCTCCTGGCTTATCGTCCACAGTCTTGGGTAAGCATAGAATTGTATAGGAGTTTCAACTAAAAGTAAACGATTATAAGGATAACTCAGGTCTAATTTGGCTTCAAAATCTTGTTTTAATTCTCGGATCAATAAGTTAAGTGTATCTCCCAAAGCGTTAAAGTAAGGCTCGAAATAATTGTGATTTTTTAATGTAAACAAGGCGTATTCTATCGAGTCTACTTGTACAGATTTTCTAACATAAGGACCTATGGTAAGCGAAATCCATGGAACCGGTTTGTCTGTGTGGAAGATATATGTGCCATTTTCTTTTTTTTGAACATTCCCCTGAGAAATTGCTAACAGATTAGGCGAGGTTTCAACAGTTAATTTGAAAATAGGAAAATTTCTGGGCATATATTCTGGATGCTCGGGATAAAAACGAACTCCTGAAATGGGATACCAGTTGATTTCTGGTGTAAGTAAAACATATTGAGGTTTCACAAAACCATATCGTTTGTCAATATTATATAAAAAGATTCGAAAAGGCTTTGTTCTTAACTCATCTGTTACGTCTAAATAAGCCAGGTTTTCTGTAATTGTTCCCTGATATTCGATTGTAAGTGAATCGATCTCTCCTGAATTTAATTCAACTTCTGGTTGTATTTCGAGTATTTGTAAATTTTGTTGAAATTTTAATGGTTTATTATTTCGAGTAACATTGTATACTTTTAATCCTGGATTCAGGGTGAAAATGTATTTGTCCACAGATGTTGAATTATTGTTCTGAAATACAATGTTTACGCGACTGACAATTTTATTGTTTAAATGTTTTATTTGAATGTTGTAACGTGTAGGTGTTATCAATGGGGTATCGGCGTATTTCTGGCAAAGTTCGATAGCCTGGTTACGAAGATCTTGCTTATGGATAATACGTTCCACGTGTTTATAGCTAAAAATAATAGATAGAATCAGGAATAAAAAACTGAGCAAGTAAGCGGTTTTTGTCATCAACCTGGACTGTGGAAGGCGACGAATGAGATAGATTGTGGAAAAAATAAAAGTGAAACCCAGAAATAAATAAATACTACGATGGATCAAAATTGTTGTTATATCTCCAAAACCAATAAAGTCTGAGTACATCATAGGAACGAAAAATCCCATGTAATCGAATAAATGGTGAAATCGTTGCCCCAGAAAGAAAAGAGTTAGTGCGATATATCCGAGTAAAACAAGAAAAGTAACGGCTTGATTTTTAATTAATACCATAAGAAAAAAAGAGATTCCTATAATAAAAATCAGAGTAGGAATACTGATAATTAAGGGATATAGAAAATAAGCATTGATTTGAAAAGCGACATCACTAAAAAATATGTTGAAAATAGCAGCCATTAACAGAACGAGTATATTTAAGCTCAAGAAAACCAGAAGAACACCTAGCGATTTTCCAAGGACGTAGTCTCCGTTCGTCATCGACCGCATATAAATGACTTCTGTGGTATCCAGCTTTCGATCCCGTTTTAAAAAATCCGAGGCTAAAAAGATGGCAACTATAGCTTGAGCTATATTAAGCAGTAACAAATTCATATAAGGTATTGAAGCTGGAATTCCTCGAAACATCCATGGCGAAGCTGCAACGTTAGTGAATTGAGTTGTATTAATTAAAAAAAGGATAAATAAAGCAAGCGCCGCAAAAATTCGAAAAAACCAACTACGATAAAGGGTCTTAGCTTCTATTTTTGCTATGGTCCAAATATGATATAAGGAGAGCATGTAAACCTCCTTTTCCTTCTTAATTGAGAATTAATATTACCAATTTGTTAAAACAAGGTATTCATGTAAGTTTCATTATACTTTTTTAATTAACTTTTTAAAATAATAGAACACAGCTACTTTAGTCCATAAACTCCTCTTCAAGGTGTTCACCCAGTTGATATTCCATAAAATAAACATAAGCATGTTCTAAATTGGGTTCAATGGGCTCTGCGGGATAACCATCTAAGTTTTCAGCAACTACCTCAATTTCCCAACCTTCTTTGGATGGGATAGTAGAAATAACCGGATATTTTTCTTTTATTATGTTTAATTCGCTATCCAACACTTGCAATCGCCAGGTTTTACCTTTTGCCTGGTTAATGAGTTTTTCCGGTGATCCCTTAAAGGCTACTTCTCCTTGGTTAAGCAATGCCATGTTAGTACAGGTACTTGATATATCACCAACAATGTGAGTAGATAGGATAATAGTAACATCTCGGTTACTTAAGTCGGATAGAATATTCCGGAAACGGATTCTTTCTTCAGGGTCAAGTCCAGTAGTAGGCTCATCTACAATAACTATTTTTGGATCTCCAATTAAAGCCTGGGCAATTCCCAGTCTTCTTTTCATACCACCTGATAGTTTATTCGCCAGACGATCACGAACTTCGTACAATCCCACTTTCTCCAGCATTTCATCTACAGCCTTCTTACGTTCGCGGCTGTTAGTGAGACCAGATAAACTAGCCACGTAATCTAAAAATTCCCAGGTCTTCAATTTAGCGAAAAAATGGAATTCCTGTGGTAGGTAACCTAACATCGCACGAACTTCTCGACGATTTTTAATCAAATCATATCCATTAAATTTTACAATGCCTGAAGTAGGTTTCATAAGAGTTACCAGAATACGCATTAAAGTAGTTTTTCCCGCTCCATTTGGTCCTAATAAACCAAACATTCCTTCCTCAATTTCCAGATTGATATCTTTTAATGCATGTTTACCATTTTTGTAAATTTTGTTTAACCCTTGAATGGTAATTTTCATTATCTACCTCTGTCCTTTAAAGCAAAGATATTTATTCTTTCTATGGAAAGATTAAACAAATTTAAAACAATATTTTTGATTAAAACAAAATTTTTTAGAAAATTAGCTTTCATTTTAGCTTTTGCTTTTTATTTATTAAAAAATCAAAATATAATTTTTTATAAAATTTATTTATCAAATGTCCTTTCCAGTCCTGCATGTGTATCACTTCGTATTCTTATTCTGAATTTATTTTTAAGGATCCTATTTACGTAATCTTTTCACTAAAGCTGCAATATATCATATTTTTTATTTATGTCTATTTTGCATTAGCAATTAAAATACATACCAATTCTCATGTTTTTATCGTAATTATTAGACCTATTAAAACTTTTTTTATTTCATTTTTCGAAAAATATTTTTAAATAGATTTATTATAAATTAAAGAAAAATTTAAAAATAAAATTATCATGGTAATAAGACTAATTTAAAAACTTGTTTTGAAAATTTTTTTGAATAATATTAGAAAAAACAAAGATATTTTTAAAAATACCGTATGGACTATAAGCCTATGTGATTTATAATGGAAACTAAAAAAGGGTGAGGCAAACAAAAGGTCTTATTTTCGATATTAATAAATATGCTAATTACGATGGACCAGATATTCGGACAACAGTGTTTTTTTAAGGGTTGTCTGTTGAATTGTTGTTGATGTCATAATCCGGAAAGTCGCTCTTTTGAAATTGAGCAATTTCAGCAGAAAGTTCGGGTGGATTGTCGAACTTTGCCGATTACTGAAAAGGTAGGCAGGTTTGTGAGTGTTGATGAGGTTTTACAAGAAATAGAAAAAGATTCATTGCGTGAATTTAGACGACGATATTGAGCACAATGAGTTTTCAGTTTTAATGTGGATAACCAGGTTCTTTTCATCTACCTGGTACCACAAAAAATTGGGCAAAATCTTTTTATGTGTTCCTCAATAATTGAGTCGTTTTAATGATTGATCTATAAAAAAGCAGGTGGTGATATGTTTGACCCAGAAGTCTATCAAAATCGGCGTAAAAATTTAGCTAAAACAGTTGGTTCAGGTGTGATTCTTTTTTTTGGTAATGATGAAAGTCCCATGAATTATGCGGATAATCCTTACCCGTTTCGGCAAGACAGTTCCTTTCTTTATTATTGGGGATTGGATGAACCCAATTTAGCAGCGATTATAGATGTGGATGAACAGAAAGAAATCTTGTTTGGTTATGATTTTAGCGTGGATGATATTATCTGGATGGGGCCGCAACCATCTCTGGCGGAAAGAGCTGCCCGGGCCGGCATTAAAGAGATTTCACCTATTAATAAACTGGCTTCGGAAGTTCAGAAGGCAGATCAACAAAGACGGAAAATTCATTATCTGCCTCAATATCGACCAGAAAATCGAATTAAAATTCAGCAAATTTTAGGAATTCAAGCTGATATGGTGGATTATTATGCTTCGGTTGAACTTATTTGTGCTGTGGTGACGCAACGCTCGGTAAAATCCAACGAAGAGATTCAAGAAATCGAAAAAGCACTGGATATAAGCTATGAAATGCATACATTAGCTATGAAAATGGTTCGTCCAGGAATTTACGAAAGGGAAGTGGTTGGTGCTATGGTGGGCAAAGCTTACGCCATGGGTGGTGGAATTTCT
>CAYLYM010000069.1:0-20202 GCA_964387645.1 uncultured Calditrichaceae bacterium
ATTTTACTTGAGTTAAAGGAGGAAAGTGAGAAGGCACTTCTTTTCAGAATGAATTTGACTCCCGATTATAGCCGCCATAATTGGATAAATTCAGAGGTTCAAATACTCAATAGTCGTCCGGTAATCATACGAGTTATTAAAGAATTAAAATTGCTTGAAGAGCATTTAAAGAAGAAAAAATTGCCTGGTGATTCATTGATTTTAGAAGAAGCAATCGACGATTTTTACAAAGCCCTAAAAATAGAAACAACCAAAGATGCGCCGGTGGTGGAGATTAAATTTCAGCACCAAGAACCGCAAATGGCGGCCAGGATTGTTCAGTCCATTATTAAAAACTATATTCAATATCGAAATGAAATTTTCGAGAAGAATTCAGTTTACCGATTTTTAAATGAGCAAATTCAGTTAACCGAGCAGCAATTGAAGGAATTAGAAGAGAAAGCTGTTGCTTTTAAACAGGAAAGTGGTCTTGCCATTCCACAAGAGCATGGAAAAATATTGTATGACAAGCTTGCTAATTATGAGAAGAATCTGGCCGAGGTCCAAACGAAAAGAATTGCTTTAGAATCACAGTTAAAAGTGTTAAGAAATCAGTTAGCCAAAGGAGTTGACCTCACCTTACCCGCTGAAACAGGAGAACAACCTTCAGCCAGGATTAAATACATACTGGGATTAAGAACACGACTGTTTGAACTCGAATTGCAACGACAAAAACTCCTTGAAAAATACACGCCGCAATTCTCTGAAATTGTTAATTTAAACCGTGAGATTGAAACCTTTCAAAAGAAAATAAACGATGAAATGAAAAAATATGTTTTAGAAGTTGAAACAGAATACCAGGCGATAAGAGCTGAAGAAAAAGTTTTGAATGAAAAGTTAGAAGAAATTAGAAGGGAAATCCAGGATTTTGTAGAGAAACAACATCAATTGGAGCAAATAACAAGGGGAATTGATGACAAACGGGATGTTTATTCCGTGCTCCTCAAACAGAAAGAAGAAGCTCGGATTTCGTTAGCTAAGTCTGAAGAACGTGTCTCAGTAAAAGTTATCAGCCCACCAACCATTCCGGTCACTCCAGTTCGGCCCAAAAGAAAGTTAAATGTTTTGATCTCCATATTTGTAGGTCTTATTGTGTCGCTTGGCACAGCCTTTCTTATGGAAATGATCAGTCCAACTTTCTCTACTGTTGAAGAAGTAGAGAAGGTGCTTAATATCCCCGTCCTTGGATCGATTCATGAATTCTCGGCTCATGGAGAAGATTCTTCCAGAGTAAAATCTGCAAATTGAGTTGATTCTTTTCGGGATTTCCCGAAAATGGAAAAGAGTCCGAAGTGTTTAAAAAAATGAATTTCTTTCTTAATGAAACAAATAATCGGATTTAAAAAATTTGTCATGCAGTTCTGTTAAAGGTATTTATTGCAGTGACCACAAAGCTTTTGGAGAAAAGTGTGGTCATTCCTGTTTTTTATTCTGGAAAGAAGTCTGGTTAAAATGAATCTAATTCAAGCTATGCGGATTATTTTTGATATTGGCCATCCAGCGGATGTTCATCTTTTTAAAAATACGATCTGGTATTGCCAGGGGCGGGGATATCCTTGTCAGATTGTTTGCCGACCTCGCGATAATACCATGGCCCTCCTGAAACGTTATGGATTTGGTTTTATTTCATTAGGACACTACGATTCGCTGTGGAGGAAATTTGCTGGTATTTTTCGAATAGATTATCAATATATTCAAGTCTGTAAATCTTTCAAGCCTAATCTTCTTATAAGTTTTGGATCCCCTTATTCAAGCCACGTCAGCAAAATCTTAAAAATTCCGCATTTTACCTTTATTGATACTGAACCGGATCGATATTCTTTCTATTATTGGCAATATCGCCTGTTATTCGAACCATTCACGGACTATGTTTTTGTCCCTAAGAGCTATAACCAGAAATTTTCTGCCAGAAAAAAAATGCCCTATTCAGGTTTTAAAGAATTGGCTTATTTGCATCCGAACCGGTTTAAACCCGATAGTAAAATATTAGAAAAGTTAAATATCAGGCTGGATGAAAAGAAAATCCTGGTCAAATTTGCAGCGTGGGATGCTATTCATGACGTGCATCATCGAGGGTTCAAAAATTCGCAAGATAGAATTAAATTTGTGCGCCAACTTCAAAGATTCGGAAGAGTATTTCTGAGTTCTGAAATTGAAATACCTGAGCTAGATGATTTAAAAATTTCTTTACCACCGGGAGATATTCATCACCTATTGGCCTGTTGTGATTTATACGTGGGTGAGGGTGCTACAATGGCTTCTGAGGCAGGTATACTCGGAGTTCCCTGGGTGTTTCTCTATTACCGTAGTTTGGGATATCTGGATTATCAGGAAAAACACTATGGCCTGGGTAAGGTGTGTTTTTCTCCTGAAGATGCGCTGATCTGGAGTGAAAAATATTTAACCATGCCTGATATTAAACAAGAGTGGAGAAAGAAACGCCAGCGTTTACTGGAAGATCATATTGATGTAACCCAAATGCTAATTGATACAATTGAAGATCATGCAAAAACATTGTGAGGATCTGTTTCTTGATTTTTAAATATTTGTACCAATATGCTGAAATCATTAGTTTGAAAATTGAAAATCGTCTTTGCCGTAAGCGGGGGAAGTCTGGTGGAATTATTATATTAGCGTATCATGATGTTGGGTATTTACCTGATGATTTGCAACGCAATTATATTTTTAACGTTCATCCAGACCAATTTGCCCGACAAATGGAGATTCTTTCTGAAGAAAAAATTTCTGTCATCTCTTTAAATGAAGCTATTGAAAAAATAAAACACGGTGAGCTTTTAGAAGACCTTTTTCTTGTTATTACTTTCGATGATGGATACCACCAGTTTGTTGATTATGCTTTACCCATTCTTGAAAGGTACAATTTCCCGGCGACCATTTTCATCACCACTGGTTTTTTAGATAGAAAAGAACCTTTTCCCTGGTTAAATGAAAATTATTCATTTAACCTTCCTGTAGAAGCGTGGTATCCTTTAACTTTTAATGACTTAAAGCTCTTAAGCCAACATCCAGGAATCGAGATTGGAAGCCATTCTCATAACCACCTGAATTTAAAAAAAGTCTCAGTCGATATTTTCTTAGAAGATGTTGTTCGCTCTCTTAAAATTTTAAAAGAGACTGTAGGAAAAGCAGTTCAATTTTTTTCTTATCCCTTTTCTTTTTTTGGTAGCAAGAATAGTTGGTTGATGGAGCAGACCATGATAGAAGAAGAATTAAAAAAAATGGGTATAAAAGGGATTTGTACTACACAAATAGGAGTAAATAGGCCGAATACAAACCCCTTTGCCTTGAAACGCATTCAAATAAAAAATTATGATGATGAGGAAATTTTTCGTGCTCGTACCAGCGGGAACTTGAAAATACTGGAAAAATTACAGCACTTTTTCAGATTGATATCCGATTGAACCAAACTTTTGAGTAATTTTACATTTATTCCCTAATTGATTTGTTTTACTTGATTTAAAAAAGAATGAAGAAGAGCACTTCTTCTGATCGATTAAAAACAAAACCTGAGGCGTTATTAAAAAGATGGCGTTACGCCATTATTACTCCTGTGAAGGATGAAGAAAATTATATCGAAAATCTCATCCGATCGGTAATAAATCAAACGTTTTTGCCTGTTAAATGGATTATTATTGACGATGGTTCGCAAGATGCTACACCCCAAATTCTCAATGAATATGCCGAAAAATATTCTTTCATAAATGTGATTACTTTGCCCCCTGGAAGAGAACGAAAGCCTGGAGGCGATACTGTTTTTGAAATTGGACTTCAGCAATTGAATTTGAATTCGATAGATATTTTGGCTCGTATCGACGCCGATGTTACTTTTGACCCGGATTATATAGAGAGAATGATTGAGGAATTTGAGAAATCGCCTGAACTGGGTATTGCCAGTGGTGAAATATTGGAAATGATAGAAGGAGTACCCCGGCACATTCCCGGGCCGTCCTTCCAGACACATGGCGCCAACAAGTTTTATCGCGTTCAGTGTTTTCGCGATATTGGGGGACTGGATAAACAATTAGGTTGGGATATCGTTGACAATATAAAGGCAATGCGGAAAGGATGGGAAGCCCGGCGAATACCTCACTTATTTTTCGTCCATCACCGTCCAATGGGCAGCAGCCGTAATAAGTGGGCCGCATTCGTTAATTGGGGAAAAGCAGCCTATCTCACCGGATACCATCCGCTATATTTTTTAAGCAAATTTATCTTCCGAATTTTTACTCCTCCATATCTGCTGGGTAGCCTGGTAATGGCCTATCATTATCTTTCAGGTTTCTGGCGCTGTGATCCTCGAATTGTTGATGATTCTACTCGAAAGTTTATTCAAAAAGAACAATTAAAAAGATTATTAAGAAAAAAAAGCAAATGGGATTGATTTTTCAAAGATTAGAAAAAAGAATCTTTACTATACCTCCTGATGTCATCTGGATTTTATTCGGAATAGTTGTGGGGTTGTTTATTCTAAATATTCAAGTATTTCCCCTTTATCGCATTCTGATTATTATTGGAGGCATTTTTTTATTTTATTTATTAATAAGTATTCGAAGGCGCTTTGACTTTCTACTCGTATTTTTCTTTGTATCTCTTATTTTCAGTCCGGATGTTTTCTTTGTTTTGATTTATCACTGTAGCTGGTCTGATGGAATTTCAGTTACCCTTACAGATTTCATTTTATTTCTTATAATTCTGCTCTATTTATTAGAAAACCGAGAGAATTTATTTAAACACCATTTTTTTCTTTTCCATTTAGATTTGCCCATGTTGCTTCTGGTGCTTGCATCATTGTTGTCCATTATTAATTCAATTAATCTAACAGCCTCATCTTTTCAAATTATTAATTTTATCAAACTTTATCTGGTCTTTTTCATTTTTATCCGTTTGATGTATTTTTCCATTAATATTGAGAAGATGTTTTTCAAAGGATTGATTATTCTTGTGGGTGTTCAGACAGTGTATTTTTTACAGAGCATTCTTGAACATGGTTTTTTGAATGGCTTCAGGCATTCCGGAGCTTTCCCGAATCCCAATTCAATGGCAGAATTTTTTGCACCAATTCTGGTAATTTCTCTTTGCATGATTTTGGTAAAATCGAGATCGTTTAATATAAAGTTGGCTTTGCCCATGGTCATCTGGACAGGAATCATGCTAATTTTAAGCTTTTCACGTGGTGGCTGGTTGAGTGCCTTCACCTCATTGGTGCTTATGATGTTTTTTCTCTTCAGAGAGAAACAGATCAACCGTAAATATATTTATTTCACTGTTTTTGCAATAATTGTATTTGTTGTTATTTTTTCAGGAGAAATTATTGAACGGTTGCATTTTAATGATGAATCGGCGCAATCACGTTTGTATTTGAATAAAATTGCCTTAAATATGATATCGACACAGCCGATATTTGGCGTGGGTATAAATACTTTCCCTTTTGTAATGAAGCAATTCTATTATCCTGGACTTCAAACGCATGCCTGGCTACATACGGTTCATAATCAATACTTGCTTGTATGGTCGGAAATGGGAATATTGGGGATTATAAGCTTTTTATGGTTATTGTATGGAGCATTTCGGTATGCCTGGAAAACTTTTCGATCCACTTCTCCATTCCGGTTCTTTGCTCTGGCACTGTTATTAGCTGTATTAACGAGTGCATTGCATATGATGGCCGATATGTATGTGAGTTTCACAAATAATGTGCTTCTGTGGCTAATTTTCGCTGGGATAGGAGCAATTTATTTAAAAAGCCTGGAATTAACTGATAACTCAGCAAGATCTTCTTAGCTACCTGAGCAATTTATTTATGATATTATTCATTGAAATTTGTTTTAATGAAGTGGGAAAGTTATTGAGTTTTTCGTTTCATTGAATTATGAATCAAGGTTGATAGCCTATTTACTTATCACATGGTGATTTCTTCTTGGGATAAACACAGAGGCGCAGTGGTGTAGAATTTTTTATTCTGATGAGAAAAAATAGATATATTTAAAAATAGTCCAAACCTGATTATTATGTAAAATATCGTCTTAATGAATTAGCAATATTTTGACTCTGCATTCTCGGCGAACTCCACATTAAATAATACTGCAACAAAGTATTTAGATTGTATTATTGTATGAATTTTTAATACATATCTAACTATAGGCAAACCAATTTTTCAATGTATTTTAATCTTTTAGCGTATGATTTTTAATCTTCGGCGCTTTTTCAAGAATGTTAGCTATTTGTTTACGGCAAATATCATTTCGAGTTTAATTTTGTTTTTTCAAGGAGTTTTGCTCATCCGGTATTTGGGAAGTGAACAATATGGTGTCTGGAGTATTTCACGTTCTTTACCTGCCATGTTTTATGTAATCACTGATCTGGGTTTAAACAGTTTGATACTCAGGGAGATTGCTTTTCAGCCTAATCGAGAAAGAATAAACCGATTTTTTACCAATGGAATTATTCTCAAGGGATTTCTTTCTCTATTATTTTTTCTTGTATTGGGAATATTCTTGTTAATATTCAAATATCCAGCTTCGGTTTCTGTTCTTATTCTGTTAGCAGCTATTACGTTTGTTGCTACCACTTTTAACGAAATTATTGTTGTTATTTTTAAGGCACAGGAAATTTTTAAATGGCAGGCTTTTCATATATTTCTACGTACTTGTGGTGTTTTTGTTGTAGTACTTTGTAATATTTTGTTAAACTCTGGCTTATTCATCATTTGGACAAGTATTTCTATTTTTCATATAGGATTACTTATAGGGTTTATCGTTGCAGCCAGGAATTATGTGCAATTTGATTTTCATACCATACTTGCTCTATCTGAACTTTGGAGATTAGTTCAAAGAGCTTTCCCTTTTGCCCTTATTGGTATTATGAGTGGTTTCTTTCTGGAGATAGATATAGTCATGCTTTCAAAATTGGCTAATTTTTCTGATGTGGGTATTTTTAATGCAGCCAATAGGCTTATCAGTGCTTTAATCATGTTCCCGTTGTATTTTGGTCATGTCCTTTTTCCTTCTTTCTCTTATTACTTCAAGAATAAACCTGATGAATTTACCCGACTGGTTCTCCGATTCGAAAAATATGTCATCATTCTGATTTTTCCTCTCTGTGCTATTTTGTATAAATTAGCTGATCAAATTGTTTTATTTTTATTCGGTCGTGGCTATATTAATTCCATTATTCCTTTGAAAATTCTAAGCTTATCATTTTTGTTTAACTTCTTTTCTGTTGTATTTATTCAATCTCTTAATGCTAGCGAATCAGAAAAGCGAGTAGCCTTGTTATTCAGTGGAGCAGTGGGATTAAAACTGGTGCTTAATTTTTTCCTGGTGCCCCAATATACTTATATTGGAGCCAGCATCTCGGCTGTAAGTGGCGAATTTTTCCGTTTTATTGGAGCTTTTTCTTTCTTTGCTATTCATTTAAAATATCGGATTAAATTTGAATCTATATCGACTTACTCGCTGGTTTTGTTGCCATTGATATTTTTTTTATATCCATGGCCTCGCAATTACAGCTTTTTCGTCCTTCTGGTGGCATTAATGCTTTACGTTTGGTTGCTTTTTAAAAAACAACTTTTGTCGAAGCAAGAGTTACTTTCAATTTGGAGGAGAATGGCAAATAGACATGGAAAAATGGGTTGATATTTATGGTGAAGGCATCTAGGAAAAAGTTGCATGTTTTGTTTGTCACAAATTTATTTCCAATTTCCGGGGGTAGACGTCCGGAAATGCTGGTAAAATATTTCTCTATGTTTGATGTAAATCCAATTGTTCTAACTTCTGATTATTTTGAAGACGTAGCTTTAGAAGTTCTTCAGAGAGATATACCACAAGAAATATTCATTAAAAGAACTTTTGCCTTGAAGCGCGATCCTTGCAAGATATTTTCAAAGTGGTTTGGATTACCAGAACTTACTGATTGGGTCCGGCGGTTTTTCTTCTTTCCAGATTTTTGGGTCAATTGGGTACCTGGAGCTATTCTATCAGGACTAAAAATCCTGAAGAAGCATGATATTGATGTTATTCTCAGCACTTCTCCACCTGAAAGCACTCATCTGATTGGTTATTTTTTACATGCCATAAGTGGCCTTCCCTGGATTGCTGACTTTCAGGATATGTGGACTCAAAAGAAGATAAATTTTCATCCTGCTACTATTTTTCATCAAAAATTGGCGGAATGGTTAGAAAAAAAAATCCTGTCTAAAAGCAGGGTAATTATTGCGAACACCGATCATAATGCCAAAATCTACAAAGAAAATTTCAAACTTCCTGCAAATAAGGTAGAGGTCATACAATGCGGATTCGATCCTGGCGATCTTCCTGCGACCCCATTAGAGCCCGAAACGAAAGCCAACACTCTAGTTTTTGGATATCTGGGATATTTTGATAAGCCAGGTTTTCCTTACCGTGAGATACTGAACATTTTTTACCAGTTACGCCGGGAGGGTATTCCCGTTGAGCTGGAGATTATTGGATATATTTCGGACAAGGCAATAAGTGAAATAGAACAATTGGGATACGCTGATTTTGTACGGTTCCATTCTGAAATGCCTAATTATAAAGCCATTCCATTTCTGCAAAAAAGGAGCGATATACTGCTGGCAATGCTATACGAAACTTCCTATAGTCAGGCTATTGTTCCTTTGAAAATTTATAGTTACATGAAGATGAATCGGAAAGTCATGGCTATAGCGCCGGAGGAGGGAGAAGTAGCCGAAATTTTAAGAAAGACCCGGATAGGACAGACCATTTCAATTCATAAACCAGAGAAAATTAAACAATTCATCCGGACAGCTTATTCTGAAAAACAAAAAATGGGTCGCGTCATTGTCGAGCCAGATATATCGGCAGTAGAAAGTTATAATGTAATTCATTTAACAGAGCGTTTATCAAAGAGTTTATGGAAAGTTGCCCATGGCATTGAGTAAAATTCGTGTGATGCATCTCCGCTGTGCTACAGGTAGCGGTGGTGGGCCCGAGAAAACCATTCTGAATTCACCTCTTTATATTGATACAAACAAATTTAATGTGTGGGTTACTTATTTGAGAAAGCATACGGATCCTGACTTCGCTGTTGATAAAAAAGCACAGGAATTAGGCCTGAAAAATTTTTTTGTGGTGGATGAACATCGACAAATCGATAGAAAAGCTCTAAAATATCTGGAAGACCTTATTAAAACCAATTGTATACAAATATTACATACCCATGGATATAAATCCGACGTATGGGGGTGGTTATTGAAAAAAAAACTTCCGAATCTGCGCTTGATCACCACTGTGCATGGATGGGGTGCTGCGAATACCTGGAGAGAAAAAGCTTATGTGCAAATTGGTAAGATTCCTTTATTTTTTTTCCATAAAATATTAGTTGTAAATCAAGAAATATTTCATTCTCTAAGAAAGATGGGTATTCCGAAGGATAAATTGGTGGTTATTCTAAATGGTATAGATACGCAATATTTTTCCAGGAACAAACGAAGTAAGCAAAACGATGAACGTTTAACGCTTGGATACATTGGTCGCTTAAGTCCCGAAAAAAGAATCGAAGATCTCATTCAAGCATATTCTTCGCTAATAAAGAAAATGCAGGTTGGATATTTACTTATTGCAGGAGAGGGTCCTTTATTGTCAGAATTGCAACGGATTGCTCGTGATTATCAGGTAGAAAATAGAGTTCGTTTCCTTGGACATGTGGAACCACGCTGGTTTTTTAATCAAGTGGACATTTTTGTGAACCCTTCCATCAACGAAGGTCTTCCCAATACCATACTCGAAAGTATGTCGATGGAAACAGTGGTGGTGGCAACGCCGGTGGGGGGAGTTACGGAGTTAGTCAAGGATAAAGAAACTGGTTTGTTGATCCAGCCAAAGAATGTAGATGGTTTGGAACAGGCTTTGCGATATCTTATTGAAAACCCGAATCAACGAAGAAGGATTATCCAAAATGCCAGAAATTTAATTTGCCGGGATTTTGATTTTTCTTCCAGGATGAGAAAAATAGAAAAAATTTATGAGGAAATTCTTTTGTCCGATTCATAAAGAGATCTGAGCTCATTTTGACTGTTCATTGAATATTGATTTGTAAATGAAAAAATTTTTAAAATCCTGATGTCTTTTCTCTACTCACTTATTCTAGTATACCTTTTTAGCATCTCTTCAAGTTGTGTGGAATCGAATCTACCGCTGGGAGCTCCCAGATATATTTTTGTAGCTCCTTCGGGAGATGATGCGAATCCTGGATCATTTAACAAACCCTTAAGAAGTATAAATAAAGCGCTTCAATATGCTACTGCAGGCGATACAATCCTGCTTCGAGGCGGGGTTTACCGCGAACAGATAAATTTCCAAAAGAGTGGGCTTCCTGAAAGAAGGATTGTCTTGTCCAATTATCGAAATGAAAGAGTGATAATCGATGGAAATGGTTTGAAGATCCACGAATGGGATGGGTTGTTGAATATAAAAGATCAAACTGATATTACCATTCACGGTTTGATTATTCAAAACAGCCGTGAATTAGGAGTTCTGGTAACATCCTCGGAAGTTGGCACAAATATTACTTTATCGGCCGTACAGGTTTTGCATACAAAAAAAGCAGGTTTTTCAATAGAAAACATCAGCAATGCGGTCCTCGAAGATTGCGAGGCTGCTTATGCCAGCAATGGTAGTCCAGGATTTTATTTTTATCGCTGCCATAATGTAATTGTTTCTAATTGCAGAGCCCACCAAAACGGGGAGCCGGGGGGAGGATTGGCGCAGGGTTTTGTTTTTTATGAAGGGAGTGATTTTCAAGTATTGAATTGTGAATCTTATGAAAACTACAGAGACGGGTTTGATATCGGAGGGGGAGAAATTGGCACGCAAAATATTCATTTTAAAAATTGTTCTTCGCATGAAAATGGTGAAGATGGTTTTGGTGTGAATTCTTATGGTGTGAATATAACCTTTGAGCGCTGCGTTGCTTATCATAACAAGGATAATGGATTCAATATTTACGAGGGTGTTCGCAATATCAGAATTTATAATTGTACTATCGTTGGCGGTTCCCATTATTTTTGGTTAGATGGTTCAGATAATCCTGCTCTGGGATTAGAGAATATTCAAATTAAAAATTGCATTGGTTTTGGTTCTAAAAACAGTGGTATTGTTTCAATCGCTCCATTCAAAGATATCCAGTTTGATTACAATTGTTGGTACGGAGATGATAATGGGTATGGTACTTTCTGTTTGTGGAACATGGGATCAGATGAAGTACCTTTTAATTATCAAGATATTGGTCCCAGGGGACAGTGGTTCTCTCAATTAGGTCATGGGAGTCATTCCATTTTCCGGGATCCGCTCTTTGTGAATTCAACTGGAAATGATTACCGCCTTCAGCCTACATCTCCATGTATTGATCAAGGAATAGATATAAATTTACCTTTTTATGGCAGTGCACCGGATATGGGCGCATTCGAATTTATTCCTTGATAGAAATAAATGAGTTCATTCTAAAAAGTGTCCTTAGGTTCACCCTGAACTGAGTCAAAGAGTTTCTAACTTATTAAAAATTAAGAGATTCTTCACTTCGTTCAAAATGACCTTTATAATCATACTACCTTTTTAGGGTGAACCATGAAATAAAAATTAATAATATTTCGTGTCATGGATTCAAGTCTGTTTCTTTAAGCAAAAATTTCATCAAAGATCTTTTGAAAAGCTGAAACAGCAGGGTTATCAAAGAGACACACCCGTACCTCCTTAAGAGAACCTTCGGGTTTATTTTGAAGATGTTCTCTAATTGTGGTAAGTAAAATTTTGGCACATCGATCTACCGGAAAGCCAAAAATTCCGGAACTAATGGCGGGCATGGAAATTGTGGTTAAACCATGCTTTTCGGCTAATTTTAGACTATTTTCAACGGCATTTTTCAGTTTGTTATCTTCATCGCCCTCGCCCCATCGTGGACCAACAGCATGAATAACATACTTTGCAGGTAAATTGCCACCTGTGGTGAGAGCAGCTTGCCCCACAGGCACATAACCGATGCGATCGCTTTCTTCTTGGATAACTCGCCCCCCTCGACGAACAATGGCGCCAGCCACACCACCACCGTGCTTTAAATAGGAATTGGCTGCGTTAACAATTGCATCAACTTGTTCTAAAGTTATGTCACCTTTTACTAAGGTCAATTTCTTATTTGGGCCTATTTGGGTTGATTTGAGGACTTGATTCATATCGACCTCCATTTTTTTTCAATTTCAATCCTATCATAGTTTAAAATATTTTTCAAATGGTGGTTTGAAATTTTTAGGATGATACTCCCCCCTTTTCTTATCTAATAAATACTCACCTTTGTAATCATTTTTATTTATTTTTTTCAGCAAATCGATTAAAGCATCAATTTCGTCTTTACAGTTGTAAATTCCAAAACTGGCACGGACTGCTCCCGGTAAATTCGATCGGTCACCTGCCAATATTTCTTTTTCTATATGATGAGCCTCCTCTTCTGGTATGCACATCAATTCTTTTAAATAAGGATGAGCGCAGAAACAACCATTTCTAACGCCAATTCCCCCTTCGAAATTAAGGATTGCTGTTGTTAACGCATGGGGTTTGTTTGATAGATTGAAAGTGATGACGCCCAGACGATTATCTACCACTTCTGGATCTCTGCTACCGTAAATTTTTATTCCGGGAATTTCTCGCATTTTGCTCAATATATAGTGAGTTAATTCTTTTTCGTGATCTGCAATTTTATTCATTCCTATTTTCTGCAAAATTTGCAGGGATTTAGCAAATGCTACTACTCCTACAGTATTGGGTGTTCCAGCTTCTTCTTTCTCTGGTGCTTCATTCCAGTATACATAGTCCTTACCCACAATGCTCACTGTACCACCACCAACATAATCGGGTTCCCCTTCCTCAAAAACATCTTTGTCGCCAATTAATACACCTGAACCGAATGGTGCATATATCTTATGGGCAGAAAAAGCCAGAAAGTCGATATGCCCCGGACTGTCCTGTTCTTGCATATCAATAGGGCGATGGGGCGCCAGTTGTGCTGCATCTATCATTATTTTGGTCCCATAATGATGGCAAATTTCAGCAAGCCGATTGATATCGTTTACCCAACCAGAAACATTGGAAGCTCCTGTCAAAGAAACCAGTGCAACTTTACCAAGATAATCTTTCAACTTTTTGACAAGATCATTTTCATTCAAACGACCATCCGGATGAATATCGGTATACAAAACTTTAGCTCTCGTTCTCCATGGTAAATCATTAGAATGATGTTCTATTTTACTTAGAATAACAATTTCATCATCAGCAACGGGATAACGATTAGCCAGTTTATTTATAGCTTCAGTGGTGTTTTTTACAAAAATAATGATATGGGATTCCAGGTCTATATTAACAAAATCAGCTATTACTTTTCGACTGTGATTAAAGGTTTCTGAACATAAAAGGGATTTAAATCCAGTACCTCTATGAATGCTACTGTACCATTCCATAAATTGGTTGACGGTGTCTAAAACTGGTTTTAAAGCAGGAGTGCTGGCAGCATTGTCAAAATTAATATAGCGTCTTTTTTCTCCATTTAATAAAGGCACTTCCCGGTTAAATCCTACAATATTTTTCTGTATCCAACTTAGATCAAAGAAATCTGGTTCATGCAGAGTATTCTCTTCCATGGGATCTCTCCATAATTAAAAAATGTATTTTCTTTGAGAGGTAATGGTTGGAATTCAAATGTGTTAAAGGTAAGTGGCAAAGGCCATTCCGCATTAACGATTCCCTTTATCTTTTCCAATACTCAAAAGAATTCGATTTACACAGACAGTTAAATTTTTTTTGATCCACTGTTATCGAAGATTTTGTTATTAATCTTGTTGAATCGGCTTATTTGGTTAAGGCATATTCCATAACATCCTTACAGCCAGGAGCAAAAGAATGGCCATGAAACTCAAAAAGGTGCTTTTCTCAGACCTTAGAGCTTCTTTGTAATCCGGTTGAATCGGATGGGATGATTTAATTGGTTTAAGTCTGGGAACGAATCGTGGCACATGTTTTTTATAATTGGAATATTCTTCTCCAAATAAATGAGATAGCTTTTCCTCTTCTAAATTAACTATAAATCCATATTGAATGCCAAAGAACGTTAAAATGGCAAAAATTAACCAGGGCATCCATACATTTGCGATTATCCCTGCACCAATGTACATCAACATATTGCCTATGTAAAGGGGGTTTCGGACGTAGGCAAAAGGTCCACTGGTTACCAATCTTGGAGCACCTACATTTCTGGTACGGGTAGCTCCACCAGCGTAAGAAACTCCCCAAATACGAATGAATTCACCTATAATCATGAAAATCAATCCACGTAAGAAGGAAGTACTTGTTGGTTGGGCAAAAATAATTACGATTAATATAAATGGAATGGGTGTGAATCCTCGAAATTTGAAGAAAAATTGGCGAATATCCATTTTACAAGTCCAGGTGTTTTTTTACTGTCTCAGCATGTTTATTGATACTTTTTAGAATTTTACGAGCGATTCTTAAAGCTCGTACCGCTTCTTTTCCAGTGACTGCTGGTGTTTCGTCCTTTAAGATCGATTGAATGAATAATGAAAGTTCATAATTCAATGGATTGAGATCCTTCTTTTCGTATCTTGAATATTGAATGGATTTCTGGTCCTTTTCATCCCCCTTTTGGTCTATGGGAAAGGTGAATTGGCCGTCTCGTTTAGATAAAGCCCCTTTTACCAATTGATACACTTCGCTGGTTCCTTCCAAAAAGTCTACCGAGAGGTAAGCATTAGGTTGAAAAAAACGCATTTTTCGCATTTTGCGTGTTGAAATGCGACTGGCAGTTACATTGGCTACTGCTCCATTCTTAAATTCCAAACGACAATTCGCAATATCTTCGGTTTGCGAGATAATGGAAACTCCACTTGCGTGTATATATTTTACCGGGCTTTTAATAAAACTTAGAATAAGGTCAATATCATGGATCATCAGGTCTAGCACAACCGCCACATCAGTTCCACGGGGATTAAAAGTGGAAAGACGATGCGATTCAATAAAGAGGGGATAGTGGATAAATTCTTCAACTGCTAAAAGGGCAGGATTAAACCGCTCGATATGTCCAACCTGAAGTTTCAGGTTTCTCTTCTCGGCCAGATCGACAATTTCGTTCCCCTGTTCAACTGTCTCAGTGATGGGTTTTTCAATAAAAATATGTTTATTATTCAATAAAGCTTTTTTGGCGTATTCAAAATGGGTAGTTGTGGGAGTAACAATACTTAATGCATTGCAATTTCTTAGTAATTTATCGAAAGAGTCGAACACATGTGTGTCAAATTCATCGGCAACCTGGTGAGCTCGTTGTGAATCAACATCATAAACACCGACAAGGTTGGCATCACGTATAGTTTTCAATTGTTGAACATGCCAGCGTCCTAGATGTCCTACGCCAACGACTCCAATATTTACTTTATCTTTGATCAAGGAAGCTTAACCTCTTGTTCATCAACAAGTTGATACCGTTTGCGTCCATTAATAGCTTTAAATTTAAAAATAAGCTGACGATCCACCAAATAGTATATCCATTTCATATAAGGATTTACAGGATCTAAGCTGGTGTCTTCAATTTGGTCTGGTTTACCATATAGCACATAAATTCGACCAGGGTCGGTTTTCCAACCATATCGCCCTTTTCGGTTGTGTGACCACTTGATATCAGCGCTATCTACCCTACTATAAAATTCCAGCATCATTTCGTTTAATGCTGTTTTAGGGGTGGGATCTCTCTCTTTCCAATAAGAAAAAAATGCCTTTCGCCGTTCTGTCTTGTTACCTGAATTTAATTTTTTATAATCTTCTGGTTTCATAACCAGCCGTAGCGGCTCTATAGCGTATTTTAACTCTTGTAAACTTTGTGGTTTGTTAAACCAGACAATTTTCACAGGCAGAGTTTGTTTGGAGCTGTCTTCTCCAAAATAATATCGTAAAAATAGGCGATAATTGCCTTCGTCCCATGAAATAGAAGGTAATTTAAAAAAAACCTTAAAATAGGAATGAGCTACCGATAATGTTGTGTCAATTTTATAAATTAGTTGATTCGATTCTGCATTTTTAAATAGAATACTGATATCCACTTTAGTGTCTTGAAGGATCCATCCTGTTAAAAACAGACCTAAATATTTATTAAATGGAAGATATTCTCGTAAAGCAATTGGACGTCTGGGAAATAAAGGTGGATATTGAGCTTCATTATCTTCTAAGTCACAAAATATGGGTGGTGAAGCATAGAAATTTTTTATAGGCAACAATTGGATCTTGAAATTAAATTTTTGATGTTGTTGCCCTTTCAGGTCCTGATAGTTTACATGAACGTTGTAATTTCCAGCTGGAACGATTAGCGAATCATAAGTGAATAAAAATTTATCTCTCCGGTTTGTTTCTTTATAATTATTTACAGTGATTTGAAATTGCCAGGTTCGAGAAAAAACTTGATGATTTTTTGCATCGATAAAATTGACTTCGAATTGTGCTTCTGATTTGTAATGGGAATCATCAAGAATAAATTGTAGGTAATCATAAACAATATCGCTCAGTAAATAAACTTTGTAATGATTTTGGTCATTCACAGTTGGATAAATGCGGAAGACAATAGGCATGTAACGATCTATTTTTTCACCAAATGGACCGGTTTGTTGGTAAACCTGTTTGTAGGATCCTTGAGCTAAAATATATTGAGTCAGACTTAAAAGAATTGAGAATGTAAAAAAATGTCTCATATTTTACTCCAATTATGAAATATATTCATAGTAGATATTTAAATCAAGACCAACGAAATTTCAATTATTTTTATTTATACTGAAAGGAATTAATAAAGTTTTATTATAAAATTTTGGTTTGGATGCTGAAGGAAGTTGTATTAAAGGATTGGAAATCAAAAAAAGTAGTAAAAAAGATATTTGTCGATCGGAGCCTTCTATGATTTCTTATAATTATTGTTTGTATATAGAATTATTCACTTTGACTATACAAATTTAGAAAATTTGCAATAAATAATACAATTGACTAATAATGGTTATTTCTTTGGATTATCTCTTTACTATTTATATGAAAAAAGATAAATTAGTGGAACTTTAATTAATCTTAAATAGATGGGGAATAATCATTTAAATTTATTGCCAGAGTAAAATAAAATTGAATGATTTGAAGCTGAAGTTAGATTGATTAGAAAATGATCAGACTTGCATATCAAATTATTCAAAATTAAATTGCTTTACTAAAAAATTTGATTTTTAACTTAAAAATTAAGTGAGCACGTTAAGATGATTGAACGTGGCATAGTAATAAAAAATGACGAGAACGGAATCGATGTTCAAATGCAACCTTCTACTGCTTGCGAAAGTTGTAGTGCTTGTTTCTTGAATTCAAAAAATTTACAGATTTTACATTTAAATCAAAAAATTTCTGTTAAACCAGGAGATACGGTGGAAATTGAAGTAAAGCCGTCTTACGCTTTACGATCGGCTTTTTTACTTTTTTTTCTCCCCTTGCTTATGATGATTGTAGGTTACTTTATTTTTGCTAATTTTGTTAATATTCCTGGCTGGCCAGTATCTTACCAGGGGGCTTTGGGAGGTTTACTGGCTGTTATTGCTACCTATGGTGCAATTTATTTTTATGATAAACATTTACAAAAGTCGGATAAAAATAGCCAGGTGCGTATTGTTAGAGTAGTTCAATAATATATAGAAACAAATGCTAGTTTGATCCAAAGTAAAAGGTAAAAATAATGAAAAGAGAATTTTTAAAAGCTAAAATCCACAGAGCCACAATCACAGAAGCCAACTTGGATTACAGTGGTTCATTGACAATTGATGAAGCATTGATGGAAGCAGCTGGGATAGCACACAACGAACGTGTTCATGTGTTTAATATTAATAATGGTGCACGATTTGAAACTTATGCAATCAGAGGGAAAAGAGGCAGTGGAATTATTGCCCTTAATGGTGCTGCTGCCCGTTTGGGTGCGGTTGGTGATCTAATTATCATTGTTACTTATTGTTATCTATCCGAGGAAGAAATTCCTCAACATAAAGCAAAGGTTTTAATTATGGGGGAAGGAAACCGGATAAAGGAAATTTTAGAGACCTGATTAATTCATGCTAGTGTAATTTCAAAGTTCTATTGTGTTATAAAATGGTGTTTCTTTCCAGTTTGAATATTCAACAATTAATATTAAGCAAATATGATTTCTGGAAGTTGGAGAATGAAGAAAGAACATAATAATTTATGAAAAAAATTTATCAGAAACTGATCTTGTTTTTTGCCACGGTTTTGGCTCGTCCGATTTTATTATTATACCGCGAGACCCTTTCGATAAAGATCATCAATAAGAGATACTTAAAAAAGTTCCGGAGTCGGAATCAGAATTTTATTTTATCCTTCTGGCACGAGAACATGATTCTTCCCTTGTTGGTTCATGATGGACAGGGAATACATGCGTTGGTCAGTAAGCATTTCGATGGTGAGATAATTACCAGAATTCTTCGATCATTTAGGTTAGCAGCAGTACGGGGTTCCAGTACGCGGGGAGGGAAAGAGGCTTATCAGGTTTTGAAACGAGGAATGCTGAATGGCCCTTTTGAAGCGGCGTTTACCCCAGATGGCCCAACGGGACCTCGCCGGAAAGCCAAGTTGGGAGTAGTGCGGTTATCTTCAGAAACGGGAGCCCCAATCATTCCTATTGGAGTAGCAGCTACTCGTTATTATCGAATGGGAAGTTGGGATCGTTTGTTATTGATTTTACCATTCTCACGGTGTGTGCTGTATTATGGTTCTCCCTTCAGAGTACCAGCAAATTTAGGTGGAGAAGAGATACAACGATATGCTGAAAAGTTGGAAGAAATTACCAATCGCTTGGATGACGAGGCACAGAGGTGGCTCTAATATTTAGAATTTTAGGAATAATTTTCTTCCCCCTCACCTTAATCCATACCTTAATTATTTTTGTGAGAAATAAACTTTTTGATTGGGGATTTTTCCACTCTTGTCAAATATCAACGCCAGTAATAAGTATTGGCAATATTCAATTGGGTGGAACGGGAAAAACCCCTTTTACTGAATACGTTGTTCAGAAGCTTTTACAGTTCAATCTGAAACCGGTAATTTTAACCCGCGGATACCGGAGAAAAGACCGAAATCCCGTTTTGATTGATCCTAAAATTAGTAAAGGATTCTATTCCGATCAAATAGGTGATGAACCTTATTTGCTTTCGAGAAATTTACCTGGAGTGACTATTGGTATTGATGCTGACCGATGTCGGATGGCCAAAAAGATTTATTCAGAAAAACCTGAGAGCGTTTTTGTTTTAGATGATGGTTTTCAGCATCGCAAGTTAACACGTGATGTGGATATTGTTTTACTGGATCCAACTCGCTGGTCTAAATTGCCATTTTTGTTCCCCTTAACTTATTTCAGAGACTTAAAATCGTCGCTTACAAGGGCACATATTTTTATAATAACCCGTTGGAAAAGTGATCCTGAAAAATCCTGGCAATTAAAGAGAAAATTGATTTCGAGATATCAAAAACCTGTTTTTCTTTCGAATTTGAAACCAATTGGTTTACAAAATTTAAATAAAGATGAAAAAATTTCTTTAGAAGAAATTAGCCAGAAAAAAGTTATCGCTTTTTGTGGACTGGCTTCTCCGCACCAATTTTTTAAAATGTTGGAAGAAAATAATGCCAGAATTGTTGGGAAGAGAGTATTTAAGGACCATCATTATTATAATGAAAGAGAAATTAATTCCCTAATAGACATGGCAAGAAAATTCGATGCAGAATATATTATCACAACTCAAAAAGATGCAGTAAAAATCCGGCAACAGTGGCTCAGCGGTAATCAAGATTTTTACTATGTGAGAATAATCATTCAATTAGATGATGAAGAAAAATTTATTAATATCCTCATGGGAGAACTTTCTGCATAATTGGCTGGATTCAAATTAATTTTGAAAGAAGTTAGTAAGAGAAAAATAAACCTACCTATTGACAACGTTAGAAAAGGATATTATATTTGTCGTGCTTTATATGATCGCGGGGTGGAGCAGTCTGGTAGCTCGTCGGGCTCATAACCCGAAGGTCGCAGGTT
>CAYLYM010000070.1:0-20175 GCA_964387645.1 uncultured Calditrichaceae bacterium
AATCGCATTGAGATAATTAATAAGAAATTCACCGAAATATTTGGATATACATTAGAAGACCTCAATGCACCAGATTTTAACTTAATTGATTTAATTGCTCCCAAAAGTCGTCCGCTGATAGAAGAACGACTTTACCGGTTGCAAAAAGGTGAAACATTACCTTCTTTATATGAATTTACCGCTCTTAACAAATCGGGAAAAGAAATCGATTGCGAAGTAAACATCGCTTATATTGATTACAAAGGAGGTAAAGCGACTCAGGGAATTGTCCGGGATATTACCCAAAGAAAACGTGCTGAGATGCAACTCAACCGCCTGGCTTCGGTGATCGAGCAGGCGGCCGAATCGATAATAATTACTGATTTGGGCGGAAATATTGAATATGCTAATCATGCTTTTGAAAAAATAACTGGTTATTCCCGGGAAGAAGTTATTGGAAAAAAGACCAGTATTCTAAAAAGTGGGTTGCATGATGAAGAATTTTACCGGATTCTCTGGCGAACCATCACCAGCGGTAGAACCTGGCATGGGACTTTTACAAATCGACGTAAAGACGGGACGATCTTCTATGAAAATGCGATAATATTTCCAATCAAAGATGCAAAAGGAAAGATTGTGAATTTTGCCTGTGCCAAACGAGATATTACCCATGAGCGAGAACTGGAGGAACAGTTCCGCCAGGCACAGAAGATGGAAGCCGTGGGGAAATTGGCTGGCGGGGTAGCGCATGATTTTAATAATATCCTGACTGTCATTAACGGGTACTGTGAATTGATGTTGAAAAGTTTGCCTCCAGGGGATAAACTGGTTAAACCCTTAGAACAAATCCATAAAGCCGGAGAAAAAGCAGCTTTACTCACGAATCAACTACTGGCCTTCAGCCGCCGCCAGGTGATCCAACCCAAGATTTTGAACCTCAACAATCTCATAAAGAACACCCAGAAAATTTTAGAGCGATTAATTGGCGAAGACATTAAACTGATAACCCGGCTGGAGCCCAATTTGTGGAACATCAAGATCGATCCAGCCCAGGTAGACCAGGTAATTATGAATCTGGCAGTGAACGCCCGCGACGCCATGCCACGAGGCGGTAGCCTTATTGTAGAAACAGCCAATGTGGAATTGGGAGAAGACCACGCAGAAACCAATATATCAGTCAAACCCGGACCATACGTGATGTTGGCTGTGACGGACACGGGTATCGGTATGGATAAAGAGACCCAGTCGCACATTTTTGAGCCCTTTTTCACCACTAAAAGCAAAGGCAAGGGCACCGGCCTAGGATTGTCTACAGTTTACGGTATAGTCAAGCAAAACGGAGGCTATATCTGGGTCTACAGCGAACCGGGTAAAGGTACAACCTTTAAAATTTACTGGCCGCGAGCGCAAGAAAAAATAACTACTACCAGCAGTACCATAAAAGGATCGTCTAATTTTAAAGGCTCCGAAACCATCCTGATTGCCGAAGATGATCCTGGCGTTCGCGAGTTGGCTGTCAATGTCCTGAAAGATCAGGGATACACCGTGCTCGAAGCATCCAATGGCCAGAAAGCGCTGGAAATTAGTCAATCGTATACGGGACCAATCCATTTACTGATCACTGATGTAATCATGCCCGAGATGAGTGGCCAGGAACTGGCCGAAAAGCTTTCGACAGAACATCCTGAAGCTAAAATTCTTTATATGTCTGGTTATACTGATGATTTCATCCTTCACCATAGCTTATTAGAAAAGGATCTGGAATTTATTCAAAAACCATTTTCACCATCAATTTTATTAAAAAAAATCAGAAAAGTTCTCGATAGAAAATCCTGACGTGAATAATAAATAAACAGAAAAGAATATACCGTAAAAATTATGTGTTGCTATTCTTGTTAGAAATTCTTGATAGTTTTGTTGCTATATTTGAATAAACTTGATTAAATTTAATATTAAAAAACATTGTTGAAGTTAAAACAATTGTTCAATCATTGGGGTAAATTCCTGATAATTACACAATGACACTTTTATCAATAAATAAAGATAAGAGAATAAAACCGGAGAGAAATATGAAATTCCTGATCATTGACGATAACCCACTCGATCGGGAATTGATTATTGCTCACCTCAGGCGATTCTTTAAAAACGCTGAATATCAAGAAATAACGGACGAACAAGTATTTCGAGAAGCCCTTGAAAAAGCAGATTTTGATATCGTTTTAACAGATTACCAACTGTATTGGAGCGACGGATTACAGATTCTCCAGCAAGTTAGAGAAAAATATCCAGATGTTCCCGTTTTAATGGTCACCGGAACCGGATCTGAGGAAGCTGCGGTCGAGGGTTTAAAATCAGGACTGTACGACTACATTTTGAAGAAACACATATCCAAGCTCCCGCATGCTGTTCAATCATGTCTGGAAAAAAAGCGGCTGAGGACAGAGTTAAAAACTGCCATTCATCGATTAACACAATCCGAAGCCCTATTCCGAGAGATGGTAGAAAATGCTCGATACGTAGCATTTCGCTATATTCTGAAACCAGAACGGCATTTTGAATACGTCAGTCCTTCTTCCATCAAAGTATTAGGTTACACACCGGAAGAACATTATGCCGATCCGGATCTGGTTTTCAAATCAATTCACCCTGATGATCACTCCATCATTCAAAAAGCTTTTTCACAACCAGAACATATTGTCAATCCCAAAATCATTCGTATGTACCGTAAAGACAGAAGCCTCATCTGGGTTGAATCACACAGTACACCCCTATACAATGAAAATAGCGATTATATCGGGATTAATGGGATCATCATGGATGTAACCGACCGTCAATTAGCTGAGGAAACGCTAAGACGAAACAAGGCCCGGTTTAAAGCTATTTCGGAACTCGTTTCCGATTACATTTATGAATTACGAGTAAATGAAGACGGTGAGCTTAAGCTCTGCTGGATAACAGATTCTCTTTACCGGGATTCCGGATATAAAAAGCAAGATTTATCCAATCTCACTAAAATGATGGAATATGTACATCCGGAAGATATCGGAAAAGCCAAACAGCATCTGCAAAAGCTTTTATCGGGTCAGTCCGATGTGTGTGAATTCCGGGTAAAGGATGAATCAAATCAGATTAAATGGATTCGCAATTATGCCCGCCCGATCCTGGATGAAGAAGGGAAAAAAGTTATCCGAATATACGGAGCAGCGCAGGATATTACCGAGCACATTCTTAAAGACCTTGAGCTGGAGGAAGCCCATGCTTTTAATCAGGCCATTTTGAATTCTTTGCAGTCGAACGTGGCTGTTCTGGATGAAAAAGGAAACATCATCGCTGTAAATGCCGCGTGGGAACGTTTCGCCCGCGAGAATGATGCACCCAAATTTGTTTGTGACGGAGTGGGAATCAATTATTTTGAAGTCTGTAAGAATGCACAAGGTAAGGAAATTGCTATCGCCCACAAAATCTTAAGAGGTATTAAAAGTGTTTTAAATGGTAAACGCGACCTTTTTAAGTTAGAATATCCCTGCCACTCGCCCAGCCAGAAGCGATGGTTTAAATTATATGTCACACCACTGAAAAACCATAAAAAAGGTGTCGTTGTTTCTCACATCGATATAACACAACTAAAATTATCAGAAGAATCATTAAGTCGAAGTCAGCAGGAATTACAACACCGCAACAAATCATTAAAAATACTTCATTCGCTGTCTCGTACACTTCAACAGACTTTAGAGCTCAACGAGATTGCTCACCAAAGTGTTCGCATTCTTCGAAAATACCGTAAAAACGTGGGTGTGATTTTCTTCAGTTTGAATATTGACCAAAATCATCTGAAAATGTTATTTGCAGAAGATATTAGCAAAGAAATGATAGAAAATGTAAAGATTCTTCCAATCGAGGGAAGCTTAAATGGTTATGCAGTTAAGACCCGGAAAGTTATTAGTTCCAACGATCTCTCAAGAGATAAGCGATTGGTACCCAGGGTTCAGAATCTTCTTCGATCAGAAAATTATAAGACGGTGGTTGTCATACCTTTACAATTTAGAAATAAAGTTTACGGAACTATTGCTTTTACATTCAAAGAAGATTATCTGCTCAGGGAGGATGAGCGTTCTTTTTTCAGGGCAATCGGCAGAACAATTGGCATGGCCATGGCTAATGCGGAGTATATTCGTAAACTCAGAATTGAAATCCAGGAAAAAGTAGAAGCAGAAAAAAAGCTGATCTGGATAAGGGAAAGATTACAGCAAGTTATTTCGGCCAGTCCTGCTACTATATACACATTGAAAATAGAAAATGGAAAGGCAATTCCCAACTTCGTAAGTTCTCATATCAAAAGAATTTTAGGTTATTTGCCGGAAGAATGTTTAGATCAACCAAACTGGTGGATTGATCATGTTCATCCAGACGATCGTGCAGTCGTAAAAGCAAACCAGGAAAAACTTTTTAAATGTGGATATTTAGTTCATGAATACCGGATTAGACACGCCAATGGCTCCTATCGCTGGATACGAGATGAATTGAGGTTGATTTATGATGATCAAAAAAATCCTGTTGAAATGATTGGTGCATGGATCGATATACATGACCGAAAAATAATGGAAGACAATTTAAGAGAGAGTGAAACACGTTACCGGAAATTTTTTGAAGAAGACATATCCGCCGTATATATTTCCACACCGGAAGGGAAACTACTTGATTGTAACCCGGCATTCCTGAAAATTTTTGGGTTCAATTCAGTGGAGCAGGTTAAAAAATTTAATTCAGAATTCCTTTTTGCCAGACCACACGAAAGAGCTAACCTAATAAAGTTAGTTAAAAATAAAAGGAAGTTGGAAAATATTGAAATTGAGATGCGTCGAATAGATGGTCAGCCCATTCAGGTAATAGCCAATATTTTCGGTATTTTCGATGATGAAGGATCGCTAATAAAGATTAAGAAATATCTGTTTGACATCACCGAAATGAAGCATCTGGAGCAACAGTTAATTCAGGCGCAAAAGATGGAAGCTATAGGCCAACTGGCAGGCGGCATTGCCCATGATTTTAATAACCTTCTTACCGTGATCAACGGCTATGCCGAGCTGCTGCTCAACCGAATGTCACCAGATGATCCTTATTTTCACGAAATCCACCAGATATTGAAAGCAGGCGAACGAGCCAGTAGTCTAACCAATCAATTGCTGGCATTTAGTCGAAAACAGGTCATCAAACCTAAAGTCCTCAATTTAAATCAGGTTCTATTAGATACCGAAAAGATGTTGCGCCGATTAATCGGAGAGGATATTATTCTGGAAACAAACTTTGACAATAATCTAGGTTATATAAAGATGGACAAGGGCCAAATAGACCAGGTCATCGTCAATCTGGCCGTCAATGCACAAGACGCCATGCCCAGAGGCGGTAAATTAACCATTGCCACAACCAATGTAGATATTGATAAAGAAATTCACGGTAGCTATGAAACCATTTTACCTGGTAAATATATTAAACTTAGTGTGCGCGACAATGGAATTGGTATGGACAAAGAAACCCTCAAGCATATTTTTGAACCATTCTTTACAACAAAAGGACGTGATAAGGGTACCGGTTTAGGCCTATCTACAGTATATGGCATTATCAAACAAAATCGTGGATTTATCCAGGTACACAGTCAACCTGGGAAAGGTACTGTTTTCGAAATTTATCTACCTCGACTTTCTGAAGTTCAAGAACAACGAAGGGATGAATCAGAATTTACTCAAATACCGCATGGCAGTGGAACTATTTTATTAGTTGAGGATGACGAAGCGGTCCGGTTGCTGGCTAAGAACGTGTTGGAGGAACATGGTTACCTGGTCTTCTGCGCCTCAAATGGAACAGATGCCTTGAAATTTGCTGACCAGTTTAGTGGTAAAATTGATCTAATTCTCACAGACGTGGTCATGCCGGAGATAAACGGACGAGAAATGGTTGAAAAAATCACTCAATCTCAACCTGAAGCCAAAATTATCTATATGTCGGGCTACACGGATGACGCCGTGTTAAAACATGGCGTAAAATATGGAGAAACTAATTTTATTCATAAGCCATTTAATCCTCGTGATTTGCTGAAAAAAGTAAAGGAAGTATTAGAGCAATAATTTCCATAATATTCGGTAAACAATTATTCTTTATTCATAATTTATCTTTTCAAACACCGAAAACACCGAATTACACATATGAAGAATGTGCGACAATTATCTTGATTGTCACACCTGCACGGGCAGGGGCACCTGCTTGACCAGAGAATTAATTTATTTAATAAATAGGCCCGTTCTTTTTTTATTTCTGAATTGATCCTATATTTAAAATCAAGGATCGAAGAAATACCCATTATTGATTCTCAGGCTTTAGACTTAAATTTATATATTGAATTTCACTTTTTAAGTCAAGATTATCTTTGCTCCAATCAAAAGATCGGGATCGGTTAAAAAAATCAAATCATTTCTTCTATCAAAATATCAGTCTTAGTTTTCTAAATTATTTAAATGCTTCTCACTTCGAGACTGACCTATCAGAGCAACCTCAACAAAACAAGAAAGAATGCCGCCAGAACTGATTTGTCTATCGCAAGATACCTCCTCCTGTTTGGCCCCATGGTAAATAAGATTAACAAACAGAATCACCCTTTTCAGCGTTACCCTGAGAGCACACAGCTATTTCAAGCTTATCACACTTTTGAATCATTTAAATAACTTTCTAAAGTGATTACTTATCCTTGTCGATTATTTTCATCTGATTTAAGAATTGAGGATAAGGATGAAACATCCATTAAAAATACTTCATTTAGAAGACGAACCTGAAGTTGTAAAAGTCATTCAATCTATTCTCAAATCACAAAATCTTGACTGTGAATTTCAAGTAGCAGAAAACCGCGAGGAATATATAAAGGCCATTACTCATAATAATTTTGATCTCATATTAGCAGATTATGCTCTCACCGGATTTGACGGCCTGGCTGCTTTAAAGATTGCCCAAAAGATTTGTGCGGACACCCCTTTTATTATTCTTTCGGGTGCCATTGGGGAAGAACGGGCTATTGAATTAATTAAAGAGGGTGCCACCGATTACATTCTTAAAAGCAATATGACTCGCTTTGTCTCCGCAGTTACAAGAGCATTGAAAGAAAGTGAAGAAAATAAGAAGCGAAAAGAAATTCAAGAAAAGTTGCGAAAATCGGAATTAAGATTTCGTTCAATTGTGGAAACAGCCCACGATGCAATCATTCTGACAGATGGAGAGGGCAAAATTATTACATGGAATAAAGGAGCAGAGAGAATTTTTGGTTATGGACCGAATGAAATTTTAGGAAAATTTATCAACGTAATTCTGGACGAAAAATCTAATCAATGGGAAAATTTAAAAAATCAATCATTAAAAATTACCCGGGATGTTAATTCATCCGTTTACTCATTAGAGATAAAAGCCAGAAGAAAGAATGGTCAAATTTTTCCAGCAGAAATTTCTCTTTCTTCCTGGAAGAATGGTGAAACAATATTTCTTTGTGTTATTCTAAGAGACATTACAGACAGAAAAACAGCCGAAGCAAATTTAAGAAAAAGTGAAAAAAGATATCGAACACTGGTTGAGACAATGTTGGATGGAGTTGGAATAATTGACACAACCGGGATTATCACCTATGCAAATCCCGCCTTCTGTCAGTTGCTCAATTATACTTCGGATGAGTTGATTGGGAAAAACGTAAAAAGTCTGGTCCCAAAAAATGAATTAAAGAAAATATGTCTTGAGATAGAAAAGCTTAAAGAAAACCAACGAAGTATTTACGAAACTCAACTTATCACAAAAACTGGAGAGATAAGGTCAATTTTAATATCTGCATCACCTTACCTGGATGAAAACAATTATGCCATTGGAACTATTAACGTACTGCATGATATCACTGAACGAAAACAAACCGAAGCAGCTCTAAGCAAGGAAAAATACTTACTTGATATGTTGATGAATAACATAACTGACAATATTTACTTTAAAGATCGTGATGGTCGTTTCATCCGTGTAAATAAAGCAATGGCGCGTTATTTTGGATTTAAAGATCCATCAGAAATGGTAGGGAAGACTGTTTTCGATTTTTTTGCAGATGAATATGCTCGTCAGGCTTATGAGGATGAACTGGAGATTATGCGGAAAAATCGCCCCATCCAGAAGGAAGAAAAAGAGGTTTGGCCAGATGGACGGATTACCTGGATTTCTACTGTAAAAGTTCCGCTCTACGACCTGGAAGGAAATATTATTGGCACCCTGGGCATTTCTCGAGATATCACAGAAATAAAGAAACGAGAACAAGAAATTCGCCAAGCCCATAAAGAGACCGAGCAAATATTGACTTCTATATCTTCGATTTTAATTGGCATCGATAGTCAAGACCGAATTTTCCGTTGGAATGAGGCAGCAGAGGAAGTCTTTGGTATTCCGGCAAAAGATGTGCTTGGAAAACCATTTTTAAATTGTGGTATTCAGTGGGATTGGCAAGAAGTGTTAGAACGCATTGCCGAATGCAAAGAGACTAAAAAAATAAATCGATGGGAAGATATCCGCTACACCAGACCAGATGGTAAAGAAGGATTTTTAAGCATTACTATCAGTCCTACTTCAGAAGATTCCAATCTCAAATCAGGTTTCCTGTTGTTAGCAACAGAAGTCACTGAAAAGAAAATTATGCAAAGCCAGTTAAATCAGGCACAGAAACTTGAGGCAATAGGACAACTTGCTGCGGGCATCGCCCATGAAATAAACACGCCAACCCAATTTGTCAGCGATAATATTCATTTCCTGGAAGATGCCTTCGAAGATTTATCACGATTACTGGAAAAATACAAAGAATTAATCCAGATTTGTGAGAAAGTGAATGATTTTCGATCAACTATCGATTCGGTAAAAAATTTAATTAATGAGATAGATTTAGAATATTTAAAGGAAGAAATCCCCGCTGCACTTGATCAGTCCAAAGAAGGGCTTAATCGAATTGCTAATATTGTCAGAGCCATGAAAGAGTTTTCTCATCCGGGGACTGAAGAGAAAGTTCCAGTTGATATCAACAAAGCTATTGAAAATACTCTAATTGTTTCCAAAAACGAATGGAAATATGTTGCGGATGTCATAACAGAACTGGATGAGAATTTACCACCAGTTCCATGTTTACCTGGAGAACTCAACCAGGTATTTCTCAACATCATCGTAAACGCGGCGCATGCCATAAAGGATGTAGTGAGCGAAAATGCTTCAGAAAAGGGAAAAATAATTATTAAAACCTGGAAGGAAGACGATTCAGTAAAGATTAGCATCAGTGATACTGGACCTGGTATTCCAGAAGAGATACGCGACAAAATCTTTGATCCTTTCTTCACCACCAAGGAGGTAGGCAAAGGTACCGGCCAGGGACTGGCTATTAGTTACGATGTTATTGTGAATAAACATGGCGGTTCAATTACCTTTGAGACCGAGTTGGGCAAAGGAACAACATTTATCATTAGTTTGCCGGTGGAGGAATCTTAAAAAACCAAGGAAGAACAAAATGAAGAAACATATACTATTTGTTGATGATGAACCGAATGTATTAAACGGGCTTCGCCGTTCATTACGGCCATTGCGTGAGAAATGGGAATGCGAATTTGCCAATGACGCAAAGAAAGCTTTGGAATATTTATCACAAAAAAAATTCGATGCTATTGTGTGTGATGTTCGCATGCCGGGCATGGATGGAGCACAACTGCTTCAGATCGTTAGTAAGAAACATCCAAATGTTATTCGTATCATTCTCACAGGCCATGCTGACGAAGAATTGTTATTAAAATCGGTTATGCCAACACATCAATATTTATCCAAGCCTATTGATGTTGAACATCTCATATCTATTCTGGAAAGGACCTTTGCCCTGCGAACTCTTCTCTCAAACGATCGAATCAAACAATTGGTATCTCGCATTGACACCCTGCCAAGCTTGCCCAAACTCTACATGGAATTGATGAAAGAAATTCAGTCCCCGGAGGCTTCCATTCAAAAAGTGGGCGAAATCATTTCACAAGATGTAGGGATGACCGCAAAAATCCTGAAGTTAGCCAATTCGGCTTATTTTGGTCTGCGTCGGCAACTGCAAAATCCTGCCGAAGCCGTTATGTTTTTGGGTTTAAATTTTATTCGCGCTCTGGTTCTTTCAACCGAATTTTTTTCCAAATATGACGCCTCGAAATTCCCACACTTTTCTTTAGAAGCGCTTTTTGAACATAGTGTCACCGTCGGATTTTTCGCAAAAACCATTTCAGAATCTCAGGGTGAGAAAAAACGTTTGACGGGTGATTCCCTCATGGCCGGAATGTTACACGATATCGGCAAAATTATTTTAGCAGACAATCTCCACAATGAATATAATAATGTTATGACGCTGGTTAAAAAAGAGACGATGCCCCTCTGGAAAGCAGAAAAGGAAATCTTTGGTGCAAGCCATGCTGAAGTTGGTGCCTACTTATTAGGGTTATGGGGTTTACCTGACACAATTGTAGAAGCAATTGCTTATCACCATACCCCAGGCGATTGCCAACATTTAGAGTTTAACACTTTAACTGCTATTCATGTTGCCAACGCTTTAGTGAACCGAATCAAAGGATCAAAAAATCCTGGTCAAAGTGAGGAGATTGATCTGCAATATTTACAAAAATTAAATGTTGATAAAAATCTTCAGGAATGGGAGAAACTTTGTTTAGAAAAAGATCAAAGAGGTTAAAATGATGAATGAAAAGATTTTATTCGTCGATGATGATTTGAATATTTTGCACAGTTTTAAGCGCAACTTGAGAAAACATTTTAATATTGCCACAGCTTCAGGAGGGGAAGAAGGGCTGGAAAAGTTAACTCAGGATGGCCCTTTTGCAGTAGTTGTTTCTGATATGCGGATGCCTGGAATGAATGGTACTCAGTTTTTGAGTCAGGTTAGAGAAAAATACCCCAATATTGTGCGAATTTTATTAACTGGACAGGCGGATATGAAAGATGCTATCGAAGTCGTAAATCAGGGACAAATACACCAGTTTTTAACCAAACCCTGTCCTACCGAAACGCTCATTAAAGTTTTACAAAACGCCATCCGCCAATATCGATTAATTACAGCAGAAAAAGAACTACTGGAAAAAACCTTAAAAAGCATAATAAAAATATTAGTGGATATTTTAGCTATTGTTAACCCTGAAGCCTTTCAAAGAACCATAAGAATTCATAAATTATCTGAGAAATTAGCCAGAAGACTTAACTTCAAGCAAATATGGCAAGTCAGTGTTGCGGCATTACTTTCTCAAGTAGGCTGCGTTACAATTCCCGTTGAAATTTTAAGAAAAAAGAATCAAGGAAAAAAGTTAACTGAATTTGAAAATCAGATTTATCTTAAGCATATACAGGCAGGACATTCTCTCATTAAGAATATTCCCCGATTAGAAAAAATAGCGGAAGCCATTGCTTATCAGGAAAAGCGTTATAATGGCGATGGTCCGCCACCTGACAAAAGAAAAGGAGAAGCTATTCCTTTCCTCTCCCGCATTCTCAAAGTAGCCAGTGATTATGATGCGCTCATTGTAGCAGGAAATTCCCCTTTAGAAGCCCAACGAAAAATGCATGAGCGGCGTTATTGGTACGATCCTGAAGTTTTGTCGGCACTGGATGCTGAAATCTTACAGGCACAGGAAGGTTATATCATTGTAGAAATTGAGGCAAAAGAAATAAAAACCGGAATGATATTAGCAGATGATGTAAAAACAAAATATGGAGCACTGCTTATCCCAAAAGGACATGAAATATCCGACATCCTCAGAATGCGGATACTTAATTTTGCTGAAACGGGGAACCTGCAGGAACCTATTCGAATCTTAAAATGGGTTCAAAAGGAAAATTAAAAATTAACTGGAAATACTTTTTATTAGGAAGCTATTTTTGGTAAGATAATACTATAAAACAATGCTTTCGAAGCTTTCGAAAAGTTTATGATTAATAAGACTGATTTGCCGCTTTTATTACTCCTGTAACATACTGAACGTTGCAGTTCCAGCTACCATTCCCCTACCTCAGGTTTTTATTAATTATCTGTTCTTCATCACTATTCCCCATACATGAAATCAAATCAGGCGTTAACCGCTCGCTTTTCTTGTAATATCCCCAGGAAAAATCATATTTTCAATTCAGGTGATAGTCCATAGTGATTTCATTACAGTTGTAATTCATATCCAATTGATAACATGACATGGTGATATTTTACCAATTTTTTTTCTCCATTATAATCTTAAATTTTTTGTTAAAAATTTCCTTTGTTCATTTTTTTGCTACATAAACCAGGGTAGTAAAAGGAGCAATTTCATTAAAAACAATTTCGGAAAGATTGATTTGCTTATTTTTGTTGCGGTAACTTCTAAATTGCAAATTAACAAGTCTCCTCCTTATACTATCTGACATATTCACAATCACTTTTCGGGCGGTTTTATTTCTCAAATTACAAACAATCAGACTCGCTGTTTCCTGATCCTCTCTTAAAAAAGCACCTACCGATCCACTGAATGAAGCAACTTGAAGTGGAATAAATTTTCCATTGGTGAAGCAAGAATAATTCTTTCTTAAAATGATTAGTGATTTATACAGATTTCTTAGTGTTGTATCTGCGTCATTCCAATGGATTTCGGATTTTTCGAATAAAGATGGCTTTTCCATTTCACCAATTTCCTGCCCGGCATATATCAGTGGTATCCCGGGAAGTGTAAATAGTAAGGTTGCGTAAGCTTCAATAGCTTCAGGTCCGAAAACAGCCATGCTACGTTCTTCATCATGATTTTCCAGGAAACGCATTGGTAACGCGTTTCTCGGATATCGTCTATCTTTTTTGGCGATCAAATCGATAATAGCCACTGTACGTTTTTTTCCCTTACGGATATCTTTGAGTAAATGGTACTCTGTCCAACCATAATCAGAATTAAATCCCGCCAATAGAATTCTTGGGTCTTCCCATTCTGCAAGTAGAAAAAGGTCAGGCTTTACTTTCCTTAATTGGGGAATGGCCGTCTCCCAAAAATCATAGGGCACCATTCCAGCCACATCACATCGAAAACCGTCAATATCGAACTCATTAATCCAGTATAGCATGGTTTCTATCATATACTGGCGCAATTCGGCATTTTCGTAGTCAAAATCTGTAACATCGCTCCAATCCTCAATTTCCCTTGTAAATTGTCCTGTTTCATCCTGCATAAACCAATCGGAATGCTCTTTCATCAAGACATTATCATTGGAACCGTGATTGGGAACGAATCCAATAATAACTTTAAGCCCCCGGTCATGGATGGCGCGAACTAACGAACGAAAGTCATCTTCTGTGCCATAATCCGGATTAATTTTTCTAAAATCATAAACAGAATAGGGACTGCCCAGGGTTCCTTTACGTCCCTTTTTACCAATGGGATGAATGGGCATTAACCAAAGAATATCTACTCCCAATGACTGAATATCATCTAATTTTGCTTCAAGAGCTTTAAAAGTACCTTCATTAGTAAAAACTCTGGGAAATACTTGATAAAGTACACCCTGTTTTACCCATGCCGGTGGTTCAATTAACACTTGATTACTAAAATCCTGTAATTCTTTACCCGTACCATGCTTCTTTTCACAATACAAAACAACCAACAAAAAACTTATCATAATAATTAATCCTTTACCGTTCACCGCAAAAAACTCCCTTTAAATTAGACAATCCATCAAATTTCTCTTTATCCTTTTCGTAATCTCCGTGGTTTAATTTCCTTTTTTAAAAAACTCCAAATACAGACTCTTTATAAGTTAAAAAAAAGAAAACTGCGAAAAACAATTCCAATATTTAATTTTAGGATTTAATAAAAATGAGATCTATAATTAAATATACACTCATTTTATGCCAATTTATCTTTGATTCGGTCAACAAATGCCAGTGTTAAACCCAAAATCATTATAATAGTCCCAAGCCAGAGTATGCTTATTAAGGGTTTTTCGCTAACTTCTATAGCAAGAATATCCTGTGGAGCTGTCTTATCTGTAGTAGAGGAGAATACCGAAAGAACAACTGATCCGGAATTAGCATCGAGCTTCTCTAATCGGATTTTATAATCTGTTTCTGGAATTTCAATTTCATCAGCCCGTATTTTGCCATTTTCCACCCATATAGCTGGCTGAACAGAAAATTCCTTTTGATAATTGTTTTGCTTATATTTCACAGTCAAATCCGCTTTAACTGTCATATTTGAAGATTGGAAGTGGTTACCAACAATAAATCGATTAAAAATTATATCGAGATCACCTACTTTACTCGAACTTTGTTTGGTCAAAGTAACTTTTTTACTATTTGAATACTGGGCAGGCATAAAAGAGATGGGGGAAATATACACATCTTTATCTAAAGCTACTTTAACATAAGGCGAAATCATATAACTTTTTGTATATTCGCTATAATAGAATTGTGGGTTAGCTTCGTAAATCTTTCCATCTTTTCGCACAACCAACTTCACGCGGTCCTTACCATCAGGAGAATTAACAAATCGGACAAACTGAATATCATATCCAAAATCAGTTTTTACAAACTGCCCCTGAGGAAGTGTAACTTTTTCGCTACGATCATACAGAGAAGATATAATAATTCCAATTACCATGAAAGCCACGCCAATATGAGTCAAATAACCACCTGCTTTCGCAGGAACTTTTTTAACAAATCGGTAGGCCACGTGTCCGTTGAGTAATACTGTAAAAATCGAAAGGAATACCAGAATAATAGACAATGGTTGATTTAATCCTAAAAGAATGGAGAAAATTGTTACAAAAACAGAGACAACAGTGCTTAATAAAAGAGTTTTTACATTTCTCAATTCCGAAACCTTCCATGCCAGCAGAGGCGCAATGGCCATGGAAATTAACATAAACATAGCAATAGGGATAGTAATTGTATTGTAAAAATCAACAGAAACATTAGATGGTTGTCCAAACAACCCCGTGTAGATAGGCGCCGATGTACCAATAAAAACAAAAATACCAGTAAATAAAAGCGTTAAAAGCCCTATTAAGATAAAAGTTTCCCTGCTAAAGAGCCCTTCGGAAAAACGATAGCTTTCTACTCCGCGGATAGCTTTGAAGTACTGATGAAGAAAAAGTCCCGCAAAAAATGAGACAAATGTAATCAGATACAGGTTTATGTCGGATTCTGCAAAAGAGTGTACAGAAAAATCCGCCAAAACTCCTGAACGGGTGAGAAAAGATCCCCAAAGTACAGAGATGAAAGATAATCCCGCAAGAAATAGATTCGTTTTCACCAATCCTTTCTGACGTATTTGAATGATGATGCCATGTAATAAAGCAACAGTTAGAACCCAGGGAACAAGGGAAGCATTTTCCACAGGATCCCAGGCCCAATATCCTCCCCAGCCCAGCGTAACATAAGACCAGTACCCACCTAAAATAATCCCAGCACCTAGCGTTAAAGCAGAAAAAATAACCCATGGTCGAGCGTATTTAACCCACTGGTGAAGATCTTTTTTTACCATAGCATTCAAGGCAAAAGCAAATGTAACAACAGTTGAACTATAGCCAACAAATATCACTGGCGGATGAATGATCATCCAGGGATTCTGCAACAAAGGATTTAAACCGGCACCATCAATTGGCATAAATCCTTCAGGAACATCTGGATGAATATGCCAGATCATAGCAAACGGACTTTTTTCCAGAAGAATTAGCAAAATAAAAGATTGAACCAACATTAAAAAGAACATCACCATTGGTTCTTTACGAGAAACTAAACGGATCAAAACGATACCATAAATAATCCCGAAGAACAACCAGAGTAAAAATGTCCCTTCCTGTCCCGCCCAAAAGGATGAAATTAGGTAATTAAGGGATAATTTTCTGGAAGTGTAACTATAAACATAATTTAATCGAAAATTGTGGGACAGTATTTGTACATAAAGTAGGAAAACAGAAAAAACTACCGCAATTCCTTGAATGAAAAAAGTTCTGTTTCCTAAATTCAGATACCGTTCATTTCGATCTTTATAATAAAGCCAAAAAGCTGCCGCAGAAACTGTAGCAGCTACAAAGGCAATTGATATAGCCAATATTCCACTGATCATATTTCAAGTTCCTTTAGCTTGATACTTGGAAGGACATTTAACCAAAAGTTGCTTAGCTTCGAAGTGGTCTTGATCAAACCTCCCGATAACCACGATTTCATCAGTCTGTTCTAAATTTGCAGGTTTAACTCCATTATAAACCACAAGAAATTCTTCCCCTTTTTCGTCTTGCATTCGGAAAGTGAATATTTTTTTGTCAACATCGAAATGTTCACTTCCTACCACTCTTTTGCCCTTAATTTGTACTATGGTATTACTTTTTTTTGCTTCAGTGACTGATACATATGGGGTGAGCGAAGTGCTTAATTTTAATGCCGCAAACACGATAAAAATAATTATTACCAGGACACCTACTATATATTTAGGCTTCATTCTATTACCCATTTTTAATATAAATAAAATTTTGATTCTTTTTAATTTATTTAATCTTTTAAATTTTCTCGTAATTGAACTATTTTTTTTAACTCCCGGACTCTTCGGTCAATGGAAAATAAGTAGAGTGCAATAATGAGCCATACAACAATGAAAATAACCAATAATATAGTTGAACTCATTTTTTCTCTCCTAAAATTGAAATTTTCTTACGAACTTTTTCTACTTCAATTTTCAGCTTTAAAATCCATATAAAAATCATAGAAAATGCAAAAATGGAAGCAAAAAAAACCATGCGAATCGAAGGCGTCATTTTTTTAGAGGGATTGGTTTCGAAAACTGGATTTTCTGGATGTAAGGTTTCAATAACTCGGGGAACGACAAAGATCAAGAATGGAACAGTTACAAAAGCCAAAATAGAATAGACTGCCGATAACTGAGCTTTTCGTTCGTCTTGTTCTACAGCCGATCGCAATGAAAAATAGGCCGCATAAATGAGAAGCAAAATAAGAATAGATGTTTCGCGAGGATCCCAATTCCAGAATGCTCCCCACTCAACTTTAGCCCAAATAGAACCAGTTATTGTTGCTGCAATGGAAAAAATAAAACCCAATTGTGCTGAAGATGCAGCAATTATATCATGATTTATCCGCTTATTTTTCAGATAAAGAATACTATATATTGCCGAAATCAGAAAAGCCAGCACAGCAATCCAGGCCATGGGAACATGATAAAAAATAATTCGTGAAGTACTGACGAATCCACTGGCCTCAGGAGCAATAAACAAAGAAGCATAAATCACAAAAGCCATAAATATGACCGATAATATTTTCAAAACAAAAAAAAACTTTTCACGCTGTGTATTCATTAATCCCTCCAGATAAATTCAAAAACTAAAAAAGAAACCGTTATCATTACTACAGAAAAAGATAATAATATTTGTAAATCATTAAAACAATCCATTAAGGGAGAATTCTGAAAAGCTAATCTTGTTCCATTGATAGCGCTGACTAAAAGGGTTATCGAAATAGGAAAAGATAATACTGCGTAAAGCGCACCTCTCCCATTGGCTTTAGCTACTATTGCTGCGACAATTGTAGCAACCGAAGTTAATCCCAGACTTCCGAAAACTAAAATAGATATAAGCGAGAGAACATTAAAATCTGAAACATTCATAAAGATAATAAAAAGTGGAACAATAATAATTTCAAGCCCAAACAGTAATAAAATATTAAAAAACCACTTACCCATCAGCACTGAACTGGATGTTACCACCAGACGAAGTGTATCAGCAGTTTGTTGCTCTTCTTCTCGAATAAATATATGTGACAAACCAGACATTGCTGAAAAAAATAAAATAATCCACAGCAATGCAGCAGTAATATCAGGCGAAAGCTTAGTTCCCCCTATTGAAAAACTAACCACTACCAGTGTGGTAATTGCGAATAATAATATGGCATTAACTGCATACCTGGTTCTAAATTCCAGATGCAAATCTTTCTGGAACACTATAAATGCATTACGGAACAAGCTGAATTTGCTCATCTCCGAATCTCACTTCTTCTGGTTCGTTCGTAGCAAGAATAAGAATTTTATCTTTCTTCTGCTCTTCCATAATTTCATAAACAATAGAAGCACCTTTCTCATCTAAATTTGAAGTCGGTTCATCTAAAATCAGAATATGAGGTTGATGAATTAACGCCATTACATACTTAATTCGTTGGAGCATTCCAGAAGAATATGTCTGCAACTCATCTAATTCCCGTCCCTTTAGACCCATCCGATCCATTAATTTTTTAAAATGAGCAATATCTATCCGTAAACCTCTAATCCTGGCAAAAAAAGAATAATTTTCGAAAGCTGTTAAGCGATTATAAAGCTGCAAATAAGGCCCCACTACCCCCAGGTGATGAATAAGTTTTTCATATAGCATCAATTGATCATTGTTAAAATATTGAATCTTTCCTTTGCAGGGACGTAAAAGTTGACAAATGATTCGGATTAGAGTGGTTTTACCTGAACCATTTGGACCAGTAAGCACCAAAGATTGTCCGCTCTGAATGGAAAAAGAAATATCCTTAAAAATAATTCGTTGATTAAATGACTGGGTAATCTGTCTGCCAATTATCTTCCACATTAACCGTATATACCTGTTCACTACCATAAAATTTCATTAAATATAGCTAAATTTTCTATTTTGCCAAACTTTTAATGAAAATTGTTGAATTAAATTTAAAGGCTAATATAAAACCATGAAGATTATTTGTTGAAGTTTAATTACTGGTATGAAGTCATACTATGTTTGTAATTTTTGGTATAAATTGTTAAAATACATTTAACTATATTTCTTAATATCCCTAAATTACTCCAAAATTGTTAAAGTTAAATATGTATTTGTCCAATTAAAGAATATTAAAATGCAGAAGTTTGGTGTTAATAACAACTCTTTCATAACCTTGAACTTCAAAAATTGCCTCAAAGTATTTAACATTAGATTTTTTTATATATTTATTGAAAACTTTGAAAAAGTGGTAACTTTGTAAATTGTTCATTTTAGATGGAAAAATTTTAGAAAAACTTGATTAAATCATGATTTTTTTGCCAATTCTCATACCCAAATCCACCTGTATTTCTATTTTCTTTTACCCTTTTCTCTCATTTTCAGAGAAAAAGGCGTATTTCTCCCATGTATTATGCGGTTGTAAGCGCCAAGCCATGTCTAATATTGTAAATCATGCAAATCATTTTAAATTGAAGCTCATTTCGCTCCAACGTCACATACCTCACTCTTCGAAATCCGTAATGCATCTTAATATGAGCAAAGACTCGTTCTATGGTATTCCTTATTCAACTTTTCCTCTTATTGTTCTTCTTCTGACGATTCGACAATGGACGATTACGATGCGCCTTTTCTATAATTCCATAGTAAATCCCTTTTTTTCTAAATTCACGCTTTCTCTCTGCGCTGTCGTAAGCTTTATCTGCAAAAACCGATCGCTCGTTTCCATTTATCAGCTCTTCAAGCTCATTCGAATCATGGACATTGGCGGGTGTAAAAGTCGCCTTGCGAATAATATCCGAGTCTTGATCTATCCCAATATGACCCTTGTAACCATAATAAGTCTTATTACCTTTTCTGGTAAATTGGGCATCTCTATCCTGCTGCGAACTGCTTTTTTTCTCTTCAACTTTATCATCTTCTTTTTTAGTAGACTTACGAGAGGCCTGTATGATAGAGGCATCTATAATTGTTCCTCGGCGCAATATCACATTCCTTTCTTCGAGCATCTCTACAATATGGTTAAAGATTTTGTCCAAAATGTTAGCCTTAATAAGACGCTCCCTAAAACGCCAGATGGTGGTAAAATCCGGTATTTCTTCCTCAAAACTAATTCCCAAAAATCTTTGAAAACTCAAACGATCAATCAAGGCATCTTCCAATTGCGGATCGCTCAAACCATACAAATACTGAAGAAACAAACACTTTATAGAATAAATGATCGGGATGCTCGGACGTCCTCTCTTCGATTTCTTGTAAACAACCTGGACTTCTGCTTCCAAACGCTTCCAATCAACAAATTCATTGATTTTCTTAAGAAGATCATCCGAATGAGATCGTTTCTTACGATTATTGAAGACACTATCCAAAAGAGAAAGTTGCGATTTAACT
>CAYLYM010000071.1:0-20106 GCA_964387645.1 uncultured Calditrichaceae bacterium
CCATTCTTCTGGTTTTTCGGGAGTACTATGAACAAAAAGCCATTCGTGTTCGTGATGAGAAAACGGTAAATTCTGTAGAAATTCTCTATTATATATAGTGAGGGTTCTTTGTGTCCATTGAACTGCTTCACGGGCATATTGATTAAAATGGTAAGTATCTGTTAAACCGAGAACAGCATGTTCATGATTGCCCATTAAACAAACTTGACAATACTTCCGCACTAATTCGATACATTCATTGGGACGAGGACCATATCCAACCACATCACCAAGGCAAACAATTTTATCACATTTTTGCTCCCGGATATAGGCTAAAGCTTCGTTTAGTGCGGCAAGATTAGAATGAATATCTGAAATTACCGCGATTTTCAAATTTAAATTCCTTTAATAATTTTTTTCGTCTTTTTTATTTTGGGTGGAATTCTTGCCAGCAAACTTTTATGAAGTTTATTTTCATTCTGAAGTTGTTTATAAATAGTATCCAATATGCCATTGATAAATCGGCTGCTTTTATTGCTTATAAATTCTTTACTTATTTCTACTGCTTCGTTAATAGTTACCTCAACTGGGATATCTTCGAAAAAAAGCAATTCACCAAGTGCAAGCAAAATTAAAGAACGATCTAAAACAGCTACGCGTTCTATATCCCAATCTCTCAGGTTTTGTAAGACAAGCTTTTCCAATTCTGATTTATGTTCGGTGGTCCTGATCAAAAGCTCTCGGCAAAAATCATCCACTTCCTGGTCTAAACTTGCTGAAATGCGTTCTATTACCGATTGTATATCTTCATGTAAAAATTCATTAGCAAAAAAAACTTGTAAAGCTAACCTACGGGCTTGCCTTCTCGATGACATGATGTCTGTCGTATTTTTTTTAAATTTAGTTTTATCTATTTGCATTATAAGATTTATTCCTTTCGCTTTCGTGTTCAAGATCAATATCGTTTGTTTAAATTTTTTATTTTCGATATTCGTAAAATCCTTTACCCGTTTTCCGTCCAAGATAACCAGCAGCTACCATATTTTTTAACAATGGTGCTGGTCGGTACTTTGAATCGCCAAATCCTTTGTATAAAACTTCCATTATGGTCAGACACACATCCAATCCAATGAAATCGGCCAACTCTAATGGACCCATTGGATGAGACATACCTAATTTCATTACTGTATCGATATCTTCCTTACTGGCCACTCCTTCCATTAAACAAAAAATAGCTTCATTAATCATAGGCATTAAAATCCGATTGGACACAAATCCAGGAAAATCATTTGCCTCTACGGGTACTTTATTCAGTTTTTTTGCAAGAGTAAATACAATATCACGTGTTTCATTACTTGTGGCCATTCCTCGGATTACCTCTACTAACTTCATAACTGGAACAGGATTCATAAAATGCATACCGATAAATTTATCGGGTCTTTTGGTAGCAGCAGCTAATTCTGTGATGGAAAGTGAAGAGGTATTACTTGCAAAAATGGTATTGGGATGACAAATTTTGTCTAAAGTAAAAAATAGATCCTTTTTGATCTTTAAATCCTCTGTTATAGCTTCGATGACAAAATCTGCACGTCGACACTCTTCCAATGAAATGGAAATTTCGATCCTATTTAAAGCCTGTTGGGCCTGTTCCTCAGTTATTATTCTCTTTTTTACTTGCCGTTGTAAATTAGACTGAATGGTTTTCAAGGCCTGTTCACAAAATTCTTCCCGAATATCAATCATTAACACATTAAAACCAGATAACGCTAACACATAGGCAATTCCATTGCCCATAGTCCCGCTCCCTACAACAACCACATTTTGAATTTCCATGGAATACCTCAATTGTTAAATCATTTCAACTAAAAGGGAAACAGTTTGACCTCCACTCCCCATATAGAGCGAAACAACTTCCCTTTTCCCTTCTGCATGTTTTAAATTTTAAAATAAAGTTATCAATATCCCCCTGTCGTCACTAGCGCCTATAATATGACCCAATACCATAGCTCCACCGCCTTCCAACCCTTGAATTTGATTTAAAGCATAACTTACAACAGCAAAAGCTTCATTTATCTCGTATAAGTCGATTTTACTCTTGGTTATCCACATTTTTTTAACAAACGATTGGTTGAATCAGCTGGCGCAGTTATAAACCATTCGTTATATTTTAAAACAGTCGAATAGTCTATAATTTTAACCAGGGATTTAATATACATTTTTTTCTCAACTTCTCGAGACATAACCGTAGCCGCCCCATCATTAATTTTAAACGCATTAACCGCTGTGGTGGTACCATCTTTAAAAACTCTGGTCTTAAATTAGAAATTTTTTCGAATTTAACCCGTTCTGGCTATTCGTTCATTTCAATTACAACCCTGCCCTTACACATTTGGATAATTTCATCTTTAAATCAACTATTTTTCTGCACACAGAGCGCTCTTTTATAACTCAAAACAGCAAATTTATCCTGGGCTTTACGGGATATCTAACATTCTCCGAAACATAATTCCGCAGTATTCTCCATGTGAATATTATTGCAAACATCCCATAATCCGTCATAAATTATGTCACCCAAAACTTTCCCGTGCCCCATACAATATCCAAAACGAACTTTTGTCAAATAATATGGTACATTGGACATACTCTCCATTCCGCTTACCACCACAATTTCAGAATCCCCTAAGGCAATCCTTGTGCAGTTAATATAACTGTTTCTAAACCTGATTCGCGAACTTTATTTATTGCCATTGCAGATATAGAAGTAGTCAAACCAGCAAAAATGGCTGCCTGACTAGCTGGTGCATACCCAACGGCTGTTTTAAGAACATTTTCCCATTATAACTTCATCCACCTGATCGGGTCTTACCCCTAATCGACTAAATAATGCCTGGATGATCATACTACCAAACTTTGGAACATACAAAGATGCCAAACATTCATTGTATGCTCCAACAGGAGTTCTTACAGCAAAGGTGATTACACCTTTACGAAATTGCTTCACTGCGACTCCTCTTTTAAATAATTATTTTTTTGATCATATGCCTGAATAATATCACGAACCAACCGATGTCGCACTACGTCGTTTTTATCTAATTGAATAAAAGCAATTCCTTCTATACCTTGTAAAATTTCTTGAATTTCAACCAAACCGGAATAAATATTCTTTGGTAAATCAATTTGAGTAATATCACCATTGATAATAGCTTTAGAATTTACACCAAGTCGCGTTAAACACATTTTCATCTGCATTGAACTCGAGTTTTGTGCCTCATCCAGAATTACATATGCATTGTTTAATGTTCGTCCTCTCATATATGCTAGTGGAATTACCTCAATAACTCCTTGTTCCATGTACTTTTTCAAAAGATCACGAGGTAACATTTCTTCAAGCGCATCATAAAGTGGACGAAGGTACGGATCAATCTTCTCGCGATAATCACCTGGTAAAAATCCCAGACTCTCTCCGGCTTCGACTGCTGGTCGGGCTAAAACAATTTTACGAACTTCCTTGTTTTTTAAAGCACTTACCGCCAATGCAACAGCCAGGTAAGTTTTACCCGTGCCAGCAGGTCCGATGACCACCAGAATATCGTTTTCTTTTGCTGCTCGGACTATACGTTGCTGACCTGGTGTCCTTGGTTTAACAAATCCTTTTTTTGTAAACAAAATAATTTCATCTAAATCTTCTAAAGCATGGTTCAATTTTTTTTCTTTCCTGCTCCCCCGACTGGATTGATCGGCCTTTATGATATGGACAACCGTTTCCACATCTTTGGTATCTATATGACCATTCTTATTGGCAACAAAAATCAGTTCGCTTAAAATATCTTCTACAGCTTTTATATCTTCAGGAAAACCTGAAATTTTAATCTGATTACCACGTGCGATTAACTGAACTGAAAAGTATTTTTCAATGACTTTTAAATGGCTATCGGAAACGCCATACAAAATAACCGGGCTAATTTTATCAACAGTAAAGATCTTTTCATGAAGCTTTACATCAACTCCCATTTGATCTAATCTGTACCTCCAACTAAATTATTTTCAACTAAATTTCTATGTTTATCTGATATAATATAAATAATACCAAGCAATAAGTAAAACAAAAAGGCTCTTGACTTATGCAAGAGCCTTTAAAAAAATATTTTAAAAAAATATTTTAAAATACCGTTTTATGCCCCCTATCTGGGAATTTTCAAAACCATATGTGGATAAATCAGATTAGGATCAGTAATATCTTCTTTATTTGCTTCATACAATTTCTGCCATTTGAAGGGATCACCAAGTACATTAGCATATCCGGCTATCTTATAAAGAAATTCACCTTTTTTCACCCAATATTCATTCGGTCCAGGCACTCTAGGAATTCTGAATATCTGCTTTGGATAGATAAGATCAGGATTTTTAATTTGGTCTTTGTTGTAAGCATAAATTCGGATCCAAGCATAAGGATCGCCATAAACATCTGGTTTTTTTGCAATTTTCCATAAGTAATCACCTTTTACAACCTCATACATTCCAGCTGCAGCAGGTTTTGCTTTATTTTCTGCCTCTTGAATTAAAGCCTCAATCTCAGAAATTAAATTTTGAGCTTTAGTAGAAAGACTTCTCTTATCTTTTTTCAACTCATTCAAACGATTTTTAAATTCATCAATTTCGGATCTCCTGGAATAGATTTCTTCAGGAGATAGGGCAACAAAACCAGTCAATTCATTTTTCAAGGCTTCTAATTGAGCAATATAACTCTCATATCCAGCCTTATCGGTACCTAATAAAGCATAAATATCATTCCATACCGATTCAATTTGCTTTTCTGTAGAAGCAATATTCTCTTTCAACTTAGCTATTTCAGCTTCTTCTTCGGCAATCTTTGCTTTATTGTCCGCCTCACACTTTTGCCATTTTGCCAGCTCAGCCCGATATTCATCCATCGTCATTTGCTTATAATCATAAGAATATTCCTGCGCAAATAGAGAAAAGCCCAAGAATAAAGTTACTAGTAAAGCTACATTTATTAAGCTTATTTTTCTCATTTTTGCCTCCTAACCTTATGTGTTATTCTGATTGCCAATTTCTAAGTCGTTGCTGAATCATTTCTTTTTCTTTCTGTAAATCCTTAAGTTCTTTTTGTTTTGCTGCTAACTCCTTTTCCAATCCTTCACGCGTTTTTACAATTTCATTTAATTTTTGCTCCGCAGCCAAACAAGCCTTTCGGGCTTCTTCCATTTTGCTAATTTGTTCAGGGTTAGGATGCCTGCTGCAACCAGTAGAAAAAAGCAAGGATAACGAAAAAACACCTGTGAGAATTGCATAGATGAATTGCCTAATTTTTAACATAGATACCTCCTATCTTTAGAGCCTTTTATTGGTATAAAAATAATACAATTAACAATTTTTGTCAAGATGAAATTATATGATTTTATATAATTTTAGGTATTTGTGAAAATAAATTACAATTAGATCTACTTCTCCTCAAAAAAACTTATGAAAAATTTTTAATTTTAATAAAATATTCATTAAACTATAGTTCAGAGTTCTTTTGAAACATCATTTTTTTGAATGACGAATTATTTTAATACCCAATTCGTTAAGTTGCTCTTCCGAAACATCTGAGGGAGCATCTTCCATCAAAGCGAGTGCACTGGAAGTTTTTGGAAATGCAATGACATCGCGAATAGAACCTACATTAGCCAATAACATAATCAACCTATCGAAGCCAATGGCAATTCCGCCATGGGGAGGGGCACCATATTCAAAAGCTTCGAGCAAGAATCCAAATTTTTTTTGAGCTTCTTCAGGAGATATTTTAAGAATAGAAAACATCTTTTCTTGTATATCTCGTCGATGGATACGAATACTGCCACCGGCAATTTCATTTCCATTTAAAATGAGATCATACGCTCTTGCCCTGGCTTTTTCAGGTGCACTATCTAAAAAGTGTAAATCTTCAATTTTTGGCGAGGTAAAGGGGTGGTGTCGGGCAACATACCGTCCCTCTTCCTTACTGTACTCCAACAAAGGAAAATCAACCGTCCAGGAGAATATCATCTTAGTTGTATCAATTAAATTTAAATCATTCGCTAATTTTTGCCGTAAATTGCCGAGCAATGTTTGAGCATTTTCAATATCAACATCAGCTATAATAAAAACCATTGCATTTGGAATATCATGCCACTTCTTACGAAGTTCTCCACTTTCTTTATCACTTAAAAATTTAGCAATCCCCCCTGAAAATTCCCCATTCGTTTTCTTAAAATACGCTATACCCTGTCCTCCTAATCTTTTGATAAATTCATTTAATTCATCAATTTGCTTCCGACTAAAATTTTGTGCTTCGGGCACAACAAGTGCACCAATAAAACCATTCTTTTCTACAACACTTCGAAAAATCTTGAAATTGGAGTGAAGAAAAATATCAGTAACTTTTTGTATTTCTAATCCGTACCTAAGATCTGGTTTATCTGTGCCATATTTTTCCATTGTTTCTTCATAAGATAACCTCAAAAATGGTGTTTGAATATCACGATCTAATATTTTTTTAAATACCCTTTGCATAAACAATTCCATAATTTGGAAGATATCTTCCTCATCGACAAACGACATTTCGATATCAATTTGAGTGAACTCTGGTTGACGATCCTTTCTCAGATCTTCGTCCCGGAAGCATTTTACAATTTGAAAATATCGATCGAATCCTGAAACCATTAAAATTTGTTTATATGTTTGAGGAGATTGGGGTAAAGCATAAAATTTAGAAAGGTGCAACCGAGAGGGTACAATAAAGTCTCGGGCACCCTCTGGCGTGCTTTTCGTTAAAAAGGGGGTTTCAATTTCTAAAAATTGATTCTCAGTAAAAAATTGTCGGGCTAGTTGAGCAACTTGATGTCGTAAAATAAAATTACGCTGTAGAATGGGCCTTCGTAAATCAAGATATCGATATTTCAATCGTATATCTTCAGAAACTTCTATATGATCCTTTAATTCAAATGGTGGTGTCTTACTCTCATTCAAGATTTCTAATTCAGAGCAATAAACTTCAATTTCTCCTGTTTTTAAATCGGGATTAACAGCATCCTCAGGTCTTTTCCGCACTTTTCCCTTTACTGCAATAACATACTCAACTCGTAATTTTTTTGCCCGATCGTAATATTGTGAAGAAATCGTTGGAGAAAAAACAATCTGGGTTTTACCATAGCGATCTCTTAGATCAACAAAAAAAACTCCACCATGATCTCGCCAACTATCCACCCAACCAGCTAAGGTAACTTCCTGATCTACATTTTCTAAAGATAGTTCACCACAAGTATGGGTTCTTTTCAGTAACAATGCTCTGCCCTCTCATTTAGTTCACGAAATTGAAGAATATAAATCCGATTGTCAATTTTTACAAGCCTAATTTATTGTAAATTGACCTTACCCACTATCAATAATAATTAACAATACATATTAATTGATAAATTAAACAATTTATAAATATTATAGCATATTTATAATTAATTGGGATAATTCTTTTTATTAAAAAACAATTGTTAATATCTATTTTTAAAATTTTATGCATTTAAGTAGACTCGATTTTTCATTCATTCAATACTACCTATTTTTCTATTATATCTTAATAAATATTTCTTAGTTAATTTTTTTTTCTATTTATCATAAAAAATGGTTAAATAGATAAACCAGTTAGTAAAGAATCTTCTAAATATTTAAAAAAAGAATATAATAATGGTATGAGATATTAAGAAATGCATTCTTAAGAAAAAACCGCGAATTATAGACTCGCGGTTTTAAATGAACTACAAATGTATTTTATGTTTATCCAAACACGAATTTCGTCCGAATAGTTACCATTCCTCTAGCATTTTTCAATTGCGGGAAAATCCATCTACGGACTGAACGAATAATACACTTCTCTACTTTAGGATTTTTTAGAGTGGAACGAACAATTTTGACATTGCCTACTTTCCCACTGGGCAAAATATCAAAGTTTAATAAAATCTCGCCACGTAAATTTGGATCTATTTTCAATTGTGATTGATAACAATATTCTACAGAAGCTTTATTCTGGTTAATTATGGCATCAATAACTTCAGGATTGCGTTGGGACGCCCCTGAACCAGTACCGCTTACTTTAGTATCTTGGGCCAATTTTATATTCCCCCTTCTAACTACTGAAGTTCCACCAGAAACTCCTGTACCGTCTACAAGATCATCTATGTTTGTTTCACCAACTTCTGATCCGAAACCACCTCTCTTCGCTATACGACTTCTCTGGCCACTTCTGGTAGCAGCTTCTAAAGCTGCTGCTCCTGAAACTAATTGACCCGCATCTGCTAATCCTGTACTAACACCTCCAGCCTCACCTAAAATATCTGCATAAGGTGTTGTACCTGTACCTGCACCTCCTGCTGCAGTTAAAGCTGCTAAAACGCCATATCCTGCCGCTTCTTGTTCCATTTGGTGCCTTTTTGCTCGCCTGGCACCTACTCCTGCTCGGCGACGTTGCACTCTTTCTGATACTGATTCACTAACCAATTGCTTACCCGTTTCACTCAATTCTGGCACCTCTTTACCCCCTTCTTCCTCTGTGAGTAAACCAGCCCCCTCTCCTTCGCTAATCGTTGGTTTAACTGGAGTTACAAATTCCGCATATAATTGCCGCATATAGGTTTGTCGAATCTTCTCCCTAACTTGCTCAGGAATTTTCCATTCTCTTGTGCTCATGTAGTAAGTAAAAGAATAAAGAATAATCCAGGTAATTATAAGAATGGTGTAATATCTCTTATCAAATACATCCCAAAAACTTCTCTCAAATTCCCTTGGAAAACCAACTAATTTAAATCCTTGGGCGCTCCTACTTTGAGGAATGTTGCCTGGATTACTTTTATTTATACCGGCCATGATTTATCTTCCCCTCGACAAATAAAATTATTTCTCCCGATAAGTTAATAATCTAAGTTTATTGAATTCTGATTGCCCACATGTGTATAATACCTTCACCAATACATTGAACGGAGTATTTTCATCGGCTTGAATAATAACTTCATGAGTAAATGGTTTTCCAAATTTTACCTCGTCTTCTTTTGCTTCCCTAGCTAATTCAGAAAGACGTGCAAAAAGTTGTGGAATTAGATTTTCATTAAAATTTAAATCTTTAAGCTCTATAATTAAATCATTACCTACTAATATAGCTTGTCGTGTAATTGAAACGCTCAATTCTTTTCGAGGATTCTCCTGGCTGGCCGAATAAGGCAATTTTAAGTCTTCCGAAGGTGTGAGTATAGCGCCCGTTGTTGAATAAGTCTTTAGTAAGAATAACAATATGATTGTCATCATATCCATCATGGATGTAAGGTTTAATTCTTCTTTGCTGGTAGTCAAATGCTTTTTTCTTCTCGAAGGCACAAAAGCCATAATTTAAATCCCCTCTTAATTACTTTAAAAAACAACCTGCCCAATTAATATTTTTGGAAATAATTCTTCAACATTACCCTCTTCTGTAGTATAATTTGTTACATAGTCCATCGTTTTAATCAAATATTTATAAGCAATATCGGATTCTGCTGTTATCATGATTGCATCCTTATCAATGAAATCTGTATTGATCACTCGTTCTTTTATTTCAACTAATTTTTTTTGTAAATTTTCAAAATCATATGAACCGTCTGGTAATAAAGGAACAGAAGGTTTAGCACCTTCTTCTTTCCGAGCTTCTTCAGCTTGTAAAAAACCACTTCTGGTTCCAATATAAAAACCCTCTTTTGAAATGATAACATTTAATCCCAATCTTTTCTCCAATTCTACCGGCTTCTCAGCTATACCAGGACCAATCCCAGTACTTTTTGGTGGCAAATTAAGCTGTTTCCAAGCAAGCTTTGTCCACACAGATCCTGCCAATAGTAACGGTATTAAAACGACCATCAAATTCATCACAGGCCTGATATCCAAACTAAGAGGTTCAGGTTTATACGTTCTACGAAAAGATGGTCTATATGCCATAAAACTTTTCCTTTTTTTATTTTATTATCGGTTTCCTGTAATTAAATTAATCAGTTTAACTAAATGTTCGTCCATTTCATCGATAATTTGAGATGTCTTGTTTTGTATAATATTGTAAGCAATAAGTGTTGGTACAGCAACAAAAAGACCAAAAATAGTAGTATTCATTGCCACTGCGATACCTTGGGCTAAAACTTTTGGTTTATCAGCTTCAGCAATTTCTGTACCACCAATGGCTTCAAATGCAATAATTAATCCATAAATCGTTCCCATTAATCCGGTCAAAGTTGCAACATTCGCTAACATAGATAAATAATTTGTTCTTTTCTGTAATTCTGGAATTACTTCCAATGTTCCTTCATCAACTGCATTTTGTATTGAGCGAAAATCCAGACTTTCACTTTCGGCCACACGTTTTAATCCAGCTAAAACCACATATGGTAAAGCTTTTTGCTTACCCTGCTCACACAATTCAATAGCTCTTTTTATATTTCCACTAGTAACTAACTTTCGAATTTCCATCATGAATTTATCAGCGTTCACATTGGATCGAACCATAACATAATAAATACGTTCAATAGCAATCGCAATGGCAACAATAAACATAATCAAAATAGCCCACATAAAAACATATCCGTGGGAAGCGGTACTGAAATTTTCAAAGAAATGTTTCCAAAATTGAACAGCAGAACCCATAATAAAAATCCTCCTTAAAATTTGTATTAAGTAATTTAAATTTTCATTTTATATCTAAAACCTTTTCTTTTTTAATAATGCTTCAATATTGGGAATAGGTTTTACTTTTCCACTCGTTATTGGTTCAAATTGGATATTCTCACTTTCCGTCGAGAGCTCAGATATAAAAGATTTTTCTACACTCACTTCTTTAAAATTAGGGATAATTCTCTTATCGAAAATCTTAACTCGTGGTAATTCCATACGCGCAGAAATTGTGTAACTTTTAGTGGTCAAATCAATTACTTCCGGTTTCTGTGAACTATTTTGTGCCTGAAATGATGCCCCCTGCTTTTGAACAGTCTGCTCTTGTGATAACGCACTAAAAACAATAAACAAAAGCAAAAAGAAAGAGGCGCAAACTTTCATGTCAGCACTCCAAAATTTATTGTACCAAAACTTTATTTTTATTTAAAATGGCAACTGTTTTTAACCGCTCTGGATAAACACTTTCTGCTGCTTCTCTCCGTATTCGCTCAACAGCAGAAGTAATTTCAACTGGCAATAATTCTAATTCCATATAAAAGCGTAAACCCAGACGCGGAGGACCATCAAAATCAGTAACATCGATAGCAATAACATTCTCACCAACCTTAAGAAAATCACTGATCTCTATAAAATCAACACGGTCAACTTGTTCAAATATGGCGCTCTCATCCCCTTTAATGTATTCTCCATTTAGGTAGAAATGATATTCATCATCAGCTGTGATTAAAGCCCAACCATTAATTACCCGGTCTTTCAGGCTGAAATGTTTTCTAAAATAAGCAGTCAACGTATCTGGCTCATTAGAGATCACTGTCGTATCTAAACTGCTATTCAGGGCAGTTTCTTCAGCAAACGCTTCTTCCAACGGTTCTTTGTCTTCCAAATCTAACGAATGTATTGTTCTACCTGTATCTATTTTACTTGTATCAGACTGTAGAACTTCTGGTTGGGACGTTGTCATCGTTGAATCCGAATCTGGAAGAGTTGTAACTAACCAGATCGAAATTGGATTAACCCCTGCTGAATCAAACTTACTAAAAAATAAATTAGAAGGGAGTTCAACCGGTACAGCTAGACTCCAATTCGAATCATCAAAATCTCTTTTAACCCAATCCAGATCAAAATCAGTCGAAACTAACCAATCCTTACCAGTACTAATTATAAACTTTTCTTTTGGAATATCACCTAAATATTCAGCAGGATCTAATTCAACCAATTTTGCCAGAATTAAATTTGTCCAAATATTTTTAATACTATATTCTTTACTAATATCATAACTGGCCACTAATGCTTGCTGAGCATAATCACGCAAAATAGACCTTTGATCATCAAAATAAATAATACCTAATTGATAACGGGGGTCACCTGTTGAGTCGGCTAACGTCTCAAAATTATCCCTTTTCTGGGTAGCTTGCTCTGCCATATCTAACATAAGTACACTATTCTCATAAGCCAGATTAAATAAACGATCCTGAGTTGTTAATACAGCATCATTATTAATATTATGCATTTTTGCGAATTCAAGAGTATTTTTATATTGATTTAAAGCAATAGTCATAAATTCATTCATGTAATCAATTATACTCATCATCTGATCATTAAAATCTAGTGAATTCAGTCCATCAGGAGTAGTAGCACTTTCACCACCTTTCACTAGTTCAATTAAGACAGGAATTTGTTCTTGATAAATCTCTACGGCTCTTTTAACTAACTTCCCATATTCGTCGGCAATAATATTGCTGGTTAAAAGAATTTTCCTTTTAGATTCTGTTACATATTTATTTTCAAGCCCTAATTGAGAGGATATTTCTATATTTTTCAAATGAGCGTTCAAAGTTACATTAACTGCCGGTTGGATGGCTTTTTCAAGCAATAGTTTTTTCCAGGAAAGATAAATCATTCCCTTTGCCGGGGTCTCCTGTCGTAAATATGCATCAATAAACTCTGAAGAGCGTTCAGCCACATTATAAAGAATAAGAGAGATTTTTTCCTTTGCGCGATTATACCATTTTAAGGCAACATCTCGGGTTGTATCTTGCAGTTCTTCTTTTCGGATGACCAACAATGTGTCTTCTAAAGTTTTACGCCTTAATTCAGTAGAACTAGTATCAAATAATGATATTTCCAATTTTTTAGCAAATACAGGAATATTTTTAATAACATTTTTATATTCTTCAACAGCCCGATCGTATGCAGGAACAGATGCCTGAAATACCTTAGTCCTGGTAACCAACTCTTCATTTGGATTTAAATCTGGTGGTATTTCTTGACTAGCAATATCATCTGCTAATACTTCATAGGCTTCGGCCACTTTATACATGGCCTCAAAGCCCCTAATTGAGCCCATTTGTATAACTTTAGTAAAGGCGTTAACAACAGATAATAATTTTTCTTTTTTCTTCTGTAATTGTGTGCGAAGATTTGATTCTGGATAAGAAAGTTTAATGGATTTAAATTCGTCATATTCAATTTCGCCTAATTTATAATAAGCTTCAGATGCATAGAATAAATTCGGATCTCGACCTGTTCTGGCAAATTCCTCACTTTTTGATATAGCTTTTTGAAATTCGGCTTTTGCCAGCTGAGGTTGATCTTGTTCATAATAATATTCACCCCTTCTATATAAAGCTTCGATTGTCCGGCTATCGTTTGGGTATCTCCTGGTAAATTCATCATATATTTTATTTGCACTTGCTAAATCATTTAGTTTTAAATAATATCGTGCATTTTCAAACATTAAATCTTTAGCGTCAGGATTATCAGGATATCTGTCAATATAAATATCGTTTACCCTGATAGCATCAGCCCAGGCTTCTCCTCGTGCATAAAAAAGACTGGCATTATATAATGCCGCTTCTGCATCTTTACTATCAGGATAAAGTTGATAAATTCTCTCGTAAGTACGCCCAACTCCTACAAAATCTTCCAATTGCTTATAAGCATCAGCAACTCTACCCAAAGCAATAAGACGATATTGAGATTCAGGAAAATTTACTATAAGAGTATCATAAGTTTGAATAGCCTTTAACCATTCTCCAGCTCTTTCATAGTTCCTACCACTATTAAAGAGCGCCAGGTCTACAATTTCTTTATAGTATGGAGCATCAGTATAAACCCGGAAAAATTCTTTAGCAGCATCCATGAATTTTTCCTCTTGCTCAAGCCTTTCAGCATTTTTATATATTGATTCTCCGATACGTTTCTTAGCAACCTTCACCTGATCTACAGGTACGCCTTCTGTTGAAATAATTTTCTTGGCAACAAATTCGGCATCTAAATATTTACCCAGAAAAAAATAACTGTTCATCAAAGAAAGTAGTCCCACACTTTTTTGCTGAGATTCGGGGAACCTTGTCACCATAGTTTTATAATATTTACGAGCCATATCGTACTGCCTATGCTGGTAATACAGTGCTCCAGCATTGGCTAAATATGAAGCTGTTTTTTCTCCATTTGGAAAGAGTTTAATATAATTATCATACGCTTCAGCAAGCAACTTTTCTTCCTCTGAAAGTTCCTGTGCAGTAAGTTTAGATAAATCCATACCTTCGATTTGGGCAGTATCTCCAGTAGTTTTACTCAAGTTTACCAGGGTCTGTGCTACCACAATAGCATTGTTTGCTGCATCCTCCCGATGTGAATCTTCAAGGTAATCATTACTCACCCGTATATATTCTTCAAAAGCTTCGCGATAACGTTTTAACTCGGTGTCAAGTACAAAAGCAAGAGACCAGTTAATTTCGTAAGCATTCTTATGAGTTGGATATGTTTCGAGATATATTTTTCCTAATCTAACAAATTCGTTATAAGCTCCCAGAGAATCACCACCACTTTCTTCCGCTTCACGAGCTACTGTTAATTGATAAATTAAATTCAAGCGTAATGCTTCTTCAGTGAGTTGAGTTGCCTCGTCCAGAGCTAATATTCTATCAGGCAAATCGCTTTGTTCCAAATTCGCATACCATTCAGTATTTGGATTATATTCCTCAAAAAGAGCCTGTCTTTCAAGATACGCTAATTCAGGTTTTTGCGCTTCTAAATAAACATCAGCCATTTTTTTTCTAATAAGTGGTGCTCGATAATAATCGGGATACATTTCCAATAAACTACGATAAGCACGAATACTATTATCATAATCTACTATTCGACCATATATATCACCAATATGTCGTAAAATATCTATCCCAAAATCAGGCTTGCCTAATTTTTCGATATAAGCTTTTGCTTTAGCAACACCATCTTGTGTATATGTCGTATCAACAAAAGAAGCAGCCAGATATTGTAGTGCCTCTGGTTCAATTTCTGATTTTACAAATTTTCCTTCTTTATCTATTCCCTTAAATTTTTCAATATCCTGAACTACCAATGTAAAATATAAAATAGCATCGTTATAGTAGCTTGGATCTGTTGCAGCCAAACGATAATAAGTCCAACCTAATTTATATAGAGCCTCGTCATATCGAGGTGAATCTTTGTATTCCAGAACATTTTTATAAAGCTGAGCGGCTTTTTTTAAATTTCTTATTGTCTCATTCCGACTTTGTCCCAATTTCGGTTGGAAATAGAATTCTGCCATTTGCATATAAGCTTCAGGTATAAACTCGCTCTCAGGGTACTTGTCTATCATCTCCAAAAAAACAGCCTGTGAGGCTTCATTCTCACCCATATCTTTTAAAAGGAAAGCTTTATTATATAAAGCATCATCAGCCAAATCTGATTCTGGAAAATTTTTCAGAATCAAATCATAAATTGCAATTGCCTCTTCATAATTTTTTCTGGGAAATTTCGGGGGTTCAGGTTCTATTTTAAGTTTACCTTGTTGAAATGCCTCTAATCGCTTTTCGTATTCTTCATATTTCCTATTGTATTCTGCTACAGCTTCATCATATCTATTTAATGCTTCTTCAATGTAATATTCTGCAATTCGGATAAGAATCATATCTTGATTTGCATTCTCTTCTCTAGTTTTGTTTAGAAAATCCTTACTCAGTTCTACTCCACGCTGTCTATCTCTCTCTTGTTCTTGGATAATTCGTTCCCTTTCCTGCTCAAGTAATTTTTTAAGTTTCACCAATTCATCTATGGGAAATTTTTGTAATATGGAATCTTCGATAGCAATACCGCTATCCTGGGCAAATACTAATGGTAAAAAGAGTAACACAAAGAATAAATTGATAAAGAAAAATATCCCGAAAAATTTTGGGGAAAATTTCATCTTTTCCACCTTAAATTTCGATCATTTATAGTTATTGTTCTTCAAATTCACTGGTTCTTTTATCAAAATATGTTTCACGGAAAGAACGTTCTCGTTCGGCACGTAACCGAACACGTTCTTCCAGTCGAGCCTTCATTGTCATGAATCGTATTTCAGCTTCAATCTTTTTTAATTTATCCTCAATCATCTCTCGGTGATGTTCGGTTAACTCAACCACCGAATTATAAAGATTGGCAATTCTTGTCATTCGCGTTTTCAAACGATTACGTTGACTAAAATGAACATCGATAATTCCAAAAGCTCCAAAATCACCCCATTTATCAAATTCTGCGTAGAGAGGCTCAGTAACAAGATCGAAGGAGGCTGCATAAAGTTGGTCATACTGTTTGCGTATTTCTAATAACTGATTAATTTTCTGTTCCAATGAAATAATATATTTATAATTCCCACTTAACTTTTCTCTTTCTAAACGTTGTCGAAGCAAATTAATACGAGTATCTAATGCAGATATCTCCGATCCGATTTGTTCACGTAATCTTGACTGTTTTGATATTCTGAAAGCATTTTCAGAAATTTTATGAGTAACCGGGTAAGCATCAAACCAATTAAATATTGTCGCAGTAGTTAAATACTTATCAGGAAACAAATTTAATATCGCCATTAGGCGTATTTTCATGCTGTCGATTTTCATTATTGCCATTTCATTTTTTTCAGATTGAGCTTGCTTCTTTAACTCTTCCAGTTTGTTAAGTTGTTCTATTATCTGATTAATTTCCTGGGTAAGAGCAGAACCTACAGCACCGTATTCAGATAATTCCATTTTATAAATTTTTTCTTCTAATGCTGAAGCCACATCAGAGGCTCTGATGTAAGCATTCGCATCATTTTGCCGTATTGCCTCTTCTTCAAGTGTTTTTGCTTGGGCATAAAGTTGACGCAGATAGTCCCTTTCTTCGAAAAATCCATCTATGCTTTCTCTTTTTGCCTTCGATTCATAAACTTCACGGTAAAGATTTATCGCCATATCGGGTTTGTTTTCCATTTGATAAATATAAGCCAATAAACTCTCGGCTTCCATTCGATGTTCGGAAGCATAATATTCGTCCATTAAACGCTTGGCAAAATATTTAGCCTGCGTATAATCTCTCTCTTCTGGATTACTTGTCCTAACTTGTTCAAACATGAAGAAAGCCCAACTTAAAACATTCAAAACTTTATCGTATCGCGAATAATTTTCCGGAATAAAACTCAAATATTGGATTGCATTAACATATTCGCCTTTTTCATAACTAATAAGTGCCAGTTTATAGAGGGAACGGCTATAAATTTCTGGAGGAGTGTTTTTAGATAAAACAAGCTTTTGAAAAATTTCTTTGGCCATTTCGTAATTTTGACCTGACGCATAAATCGTCCCAACAAGATATTGCGCAAATGAATAGTAGGGATTATCTTCAGAAAATGTAAGGAATATGTCTAATGCTTTATCAAACGCAGATAATTTGTAATAAGTGAGTGCCGAGATAAATTGTATATCATAATATTCTTCTTCAGCAGGTGAGGCCACATTCTGATATTGATTAAACCATTTCAGAACCTCTTCCTTTTCATCCAATTTAAAAGAAATTTGAATAAGACGGGCATAACATTTAGATAAAAATGCTGAATTTGGATATTCATTAATAAGTCTTTGATAAATTTCTTTAGCTCTTAAAAAGCGATAAAGAGCAAAGTTGCTTTCTGCCCAATAAAAATATACATCTTCAAAATCTTTTATTCCTGCTTTACTATAAGTCTTAACAAGATCCTCAAGCAAACGGTCAGCCAAATCATAATCGTTAAAATTAAAAGCACTATAAGCCAAACGTAAATGATCGTTAAACATATTTAATAATTGTTCGAGGGAAGCAGATTTGATGAGATTTACCCTAGCGAGTTTAACATCGAGAAGGCGAGTTTCAAATTGTAATTCATCCGTTTTTTTCCATTCCTCAAATAAATTAAAAATGTTAGGAGTTATATCTAAAGGAGTATTATCAACGTCACCAATTTCACCAAAAGCTTGTAAAAGCTTGTTTTTTGAATTAGAAATTTTTTGATCAAGTTGTTCTGGTCGATTAAACTGATCCAACTTGATCATTTCCTCAGCGATGTATAAAAGTTGGAGAGCATCTTCGAAAACTTTCATCTTTTTATAATTAATCTCACCGCTTTCAATGCTTAATCGCATTCGAGCTTCAAGTTCCTGAACAAAGGAATTCAATTCCGAAATTCCAGCTGCTCGCAACCGTTTTTTTAACGATTGAAGTTCACTCAAATGCGTCTTCAACTCATTAAAATATTTTTCCCTCGCTTCACGCTGATTCTTAATTCGTCGCTTCATTTCATTATTTACTAACCGCATGAGGGAAATTAGATATTTTTCTCGAGGTAAATTGTCAATCCCATAGGTAACAAACAATTTCTCGACATAATTTGTCAAAGCTACCTGGAACTCGAGCTCTGAGATATAATGAATTAATTTCTTCAGGGCTAACGTATCGGGCTGAAATTGTGCATTAACTTGACCTACAAAAAGTGAAAAACAAAAAAGAATGGTTAAAATATATAAAATGGAGTGTCGCATTGGAGAAACCAGAATTTTTGTTTGTAACAATATACAAAAATATTTCTATAAATCAACCCTTATTCGGATGATAAACCAATTTTCATTGCGACACGTAAACGGTTTAGTGCTCTTGCTAGTGCTGCTTCTGCCCGGGCTATATCAATTCCCTCCGATCGTGAAGAGAGTCGTTTTCGCGCTCTTTCTGCAGCCTTTCGAGCCCGTTCAACATCAATTTCTGATGCCTCTTCACAGGATTCTAATACCAAAGTAACATTGTTATTATTTACTTCTAAAAAGCCACCCCCTGTAGCAAAATATGTCGTTTTTTCAGCAATTTGGATTTTAATTTCGCCAGTTTCCAATTGACTTATCAGAGGTGCATGATTAAATAATACTTGAAAATTTCCCTTTTTTCCCGGAGCAGAACAACTGACTACATTCTCAAAAGTCCAACTTTTTTGAGGGGTACTAATATCAACTTTAAATACGTTCATATTCATAATAAACCCATTATCGTTTTTTTCATAATCTTTAGATCAAAATATCCGAAGTGAAATAAAAAAAGAGGAAACGGGGATACAGAAAAAGTATCCCCAATAAACCAAACAATCATTTCATTTATCAAGAAGCCATGCTTTTGGCTTTTTCAATAGCTTCGTCAATGGTGCCGACCATATAAAAAGCCTGCTCAGGCAAATCGTCATATTCACCTTCTACAATAGCTTTAAAGCCACGGATTGTTTCTTCAAGAGGCACATATTTACCTGGGCGTCCGGTAAACTGTTCAGCCACAAAAAATGGTTGAGAAAGGAATCTTTCAATTCTACGAGCACGAGCTACTATAATCTTATCCTCATCAGAAAGCTCATCCATACCCAATATAGCAATAATGTCTTGCAAATCTTTATATTTCTGTAAAATTTCTTGAACTGCCTTTGCTACTCTGTAATGTTCCTCTCCAACAATACGTGGATCTAAAATTCGTGAAGTAGAATCTAGAGGATCAACAGCAGGATAAATACTTTTTTCTGCAATCTGCCGAGAAAGTACTGTTGTAGCATCAAGATGACCAAAAGTCGTAGCCGGAGCTGGATCTGTTAGATCATCCGCTGGAACATAAATCGCCTGAACTGAAGTAATTGACCCTTTTTTAGTACTGGTAATCCTTTCTTGTAATTCTCCCATTTCGGTCGCCAAAGTAGGCTGATAACCGACTGCTGAAGGCATCCGCCCCAATAAAGCCGACACTTCGGAACCAGCCTGAGTAAAGCGGAAAATATTGTCAATAAAGAGTAACACATCACGGCCTTCTACATCTCGGAAATATTCAGCGATAGTTAATCCAGTCAAACCTACGCGCTGACGAGCACCTGGAGGTTCATTCATCTGCCCAAAAACCATGGCTGTTTTACTTATTACTCCACTTTCTTGCATTTCTAACCATAAATCATTACCCTCACGCGTTCTCTCTCCAACACCAGAAAAAACCGAAATACCTCCGTGCTCTGTAGCAATGTTTCGGATAAGTTCCATTATTAAAACGGTCTTTCCTACACCAGCACCACCGAATAACCCTGTTTTACCTCCT
>CAYLYM010000072.1:0-20030 GCA_964387645.1 uncultured Calditrichaceae bacterium
TGTCTATCATTCAGCAGCGATTCATCATAGCGAATTTCTGTTTCAACAAACTTGTTTATCTTTTCTTCCAACCAACGCAAATCTTCTTCTTTCTGAGAACTACACTGGACAAAAATTAAATTCAAAATAAAAACTGTTAATATAAAAGCCAAATTCTTCATTTTATTTCCTTTCTTTTTTTAAATCAACTTGTAAAAATTTTTAGAATTTTCAACATCATTTTTATGCGATGTTGTAAATTATATTGGCTTCGATTAATGAACAAATTTTTAATAGCAAAAATGCTTAATGGGCTCCCCTTTTTCTCCGATTTCTGTTATGGCCGCGATACCAATTGAAGATGCAGGTCTACATATTTATCAGTGACATATTTATCTGACTCTTCGGTTTTAATGCCGTCAGGAATCAAAGGAAGGTCAGAGACCAGCAAAAGCGCTCCGCGGTAAATTTCGTTCACATACCCAACAATAAACAAAGTGGCTGTTTCCATATCTATGCCAATCGCCGAGAGTTTTTTCAGATAATTTTTAAACTCTACATCCCATTCCCACACCCGGCGATTGGTGGTGTACACAACCCCCGTTCGATATTCCTGCCGGTACTTCAAAATCTTATCAGAAACAAATTTATGTAATTTAAAGGAAGGTAACGCTGGAACTTCCGGCGGCAGATAATCATTGCTGGTACCCTTACCACGGATAGCAGCAATAGGTAGAATAAAATGACCAATCTCCGTCGATGATTTAAGGCCGTCACATTTACCCAGAAATAATACACCTTTCGGTTCACGTGCAATGAGTAAATCCATAATAGTTGCATCATTAGCCGATCCTATGCCAAAATTAATAATAGAAACCCCATCATTATTGGTAGCCATCTGCATGAGGATCCCTTCGCCTTTGATATCGCAGCCACACTTCTCGGCAAATTTCGTAACGTAATCATGGAAATTGGTCAATAGAACATAATAGCCAAATTCATCTATTGCCGCCCCGGTGTAACGTGGAAACCAACTTTTGGCTATCTCTAATTTTGAAATCATATTTCCGCGCCCGATATTGAACTGATTTATTTCTTATTCGATTAAAAATCCAACCTATTCATTATAACGCAAATCACTTATGGTCAATATAGAAAGAAAATATCATAAAAACCATATCATCACCAATTCAATCCCAGATTTGAAAAAAGAGGATTACTTGATTTTCACCTTCTTTATCCAGATTTCCGCCATGGATTGAAAAAATGGTGTTATTCTGCAAACTCCTCAGTCTACCCCCACTACTCGAAATTTCAATTATAAATCATAATTCGACTCTAAAAGGCTAAAATCCTAATTAAAGGAAGTGGGAACATATCTTCAATACGCTAAAACATATTATTATTTAGCTGGAAATAATTTAATTAGCGAGACCATCCCGTCGCAGCAAATAAAAACCAATGTAATTATCATAGACCTTCCAAACTTCTAAGATTATATTCATTTTTTATTTTTTATTTTTTATTAGTTCTTTTGTCTTTTTTCTTTTTTCTTTTGTCTTTTGTCTTTCTCTACTTAACAAGATTGGACAGATTCCATGGAATACCTTTTGCTTTATGCTCGTGCTCTTCATATTTTTTGCCCCTAAATGATGGAATAATTCCCACTGTATTAGAGATGAAAATTTGATGAGGATCCATTGATACGTTATGCCGATATTACAATTAATGACCGAAATCCTGTAAAAAGATATCTGCAAAGAACTCGTCTGCGTCACAGTTTAAAAATTTTTAATGAAATAGACACATCACAGTCGTTGCAAATCCTGGATTTTGGTTCAGGTAATGGTGAACTCTGCAAGTATCTTTCGGACATTTTTTCAAAATCGAAAATTTACGCTTATGAGCCCGCTCCAGAGTTAAGGGCAGAGGCACAAGAAAACCTGAAAAACATCAAAAACGCTACTGTGATTGATACTGTAGAAAATATTTCCGAACAGTTCGATGTAATCTTCTGTCTGGAGGTACTGGAGCACCTTCCCGAAAAGGAGCTTAATGGGGTTTTAGATACGCTGAAAAAGTTGGCTAAGGATAAAGCAATTATCATCATCGGAGTGCCAAACGAGATTTACCTTCCGGCGCTCATCAAAGGTCTTTTTCGTATGACCCGGCGGTATGGCGATGTGGATGCCGTTCCATCTAATATCTTCAAAGCCTCTGCAGGAATCCCTCCAGGGCATAGACCGGTCAGCGAACTCTCCGCAGGTTTACCTTATATTTTTCGCCACATGGGATTCGATTACCGTGAATTAAAAATGCGTCTTCAACACCACTTCCACATCCGCCAGATCTATGGCAGTCCTCTCCCCTTTTTGCCATTATCATTAAATTTTGAAATATATTTTATTTGCCTTAAACAAACTGAGGATCGCTTCGCAGATAGCGGAAGTTATTCAATTCGCTTTTATTTATAATACATCTGTTCTCAAAAGATTTTCAAGAAATTCTCATGGATTTTTTAATTGAAAGTGTTATATTTTTCTCAGGAGGTGAATGATGATGCAGCCAACTTCAAAAAGGGAATACTATATTAAAATTCTCACCCAGAATTCTTTAAAAGGAGATACATATTACATTAAATTTAAAAATGATCCCACTTTTTACATGGGTATTCCCATGATGCGAGCTAATTTTTACTCGACAGAGGATGAAAGTTTCACATTTAAAGTTTTTGAACCGGCGGAAAAGCGCGGAGTCTTTCAACGCTTGATTGATGATATAGAATTTTTAGAAATACGTTGAAGTGAACTATTTACCTTATTCTTCACATTAAAATTATTTTATCCCATCAAACCACAAAATTCACAATAATATTTTTTAAATAGCTTGACAAATCTGTTAAAATTCAACTAAATTTTGTTTGATCTTCGGGGCAAGGTGACTCTTCTGCTCTGGCAGAAGGGAATTCCTGACCGGCGGTAAAAGCCCGCGAAGGGGTGAAACGAAGAATTAAGAAAGCGAGTAAATTCCTTTCACCCCTCGAACCGGTGAAATTCCGGTGCCGACGGTATAGTCCGGAAGGGAGAAGATCGACGGTGACACAGAATATTCACTAATAAAATTTAGCCCTGAAGATCAATTCAGGGCTTTTTTATTATATGTTTTTTATGTTTACAAATAGAAATGAAGATGCAAAAAATGGATGACATCAAATACATGAAAAAAGCACTAAGGCTGGCGGAATTGGGGAGAGGCCATACTTCTCCTAATCCCATGGTAGGATGTGTTATCGTAAAGGACGGAAAAATTATTGGACATGGATATCACAGGTGCTACGGAGAGAAACATGCTGAAGCCGCGGCTATCGATAATGCTCGTGAATCTGTAGAAGGGGCTACTTTATATTGTAACCTGGAACCCTGTTGCCATACCATTCCAGGAAAAAAGACACCTCCCTGCGCTCAGAGAATTATTAAGGAAAAAATTGGCCGTGTGGTTATTGCCACAAAGGACCCCAATCCTTATGTCAATGGGAAAGGCATAGAAGTATTAAGAAAACATGGCATTCAAGTAGAAACAGGGATTTTATCCGAAGAAGCAGCGCTGTTGAACGAAAGATATTTCAAATATATTCAGACCAGAATGCCTTTTGTTCATCTGAAAATTGCCCAATCCCTAGATGGACGCATCGCCACTTCTAACGGAAATTCCCGGTGGATCACCAATCAAACGGCAAGAAAAATTGTACACCAAATGCGTGCCACCTACGATGCAGTGCTGGTGGGAGCAAATACCGTGGTCAAAGATAATCCCAGTTTGACAGTTCGCGAGGTGGAGGGGAGAAATCCCTATCGGGTGGTATTAGATGATAAATTGATCATTCCGGATGATGCAATGCTCATCAGTGACGAATGGCGAGATCGCACAATTATTTTTACCGCTTTAGAACAGGATCATCCACGCGTGATGGAACTACAAACGCGGGAAATCCAGGTAATCACTACACAGAAGAACGAAAGTGGACACCTGGATCTCCAGCCAGTATTGAAAAGACTGGCGGAGTTAAACATTGCATCAGTGTTGGTAGAGGGTGGAGCAGAAGTATTTACCAGTTTTATTAAAAATAAAATTTTTGATAAAATTTCTCTGTTTATTGCACCAATCATCATCGGCAGTGGCGTCGATAGCGTTGGAAATTTGGGTATTCGATCACTAAGCGAGGCTCTTCGACTGGAGAAGGTCAGGATTAAAACCATTGACGATCAGGTGCTGATAGAAGGGTATCGAGATTTCCAGGCACTTTTTAAAAATAGAGGAGAGGATAAAAAATGTTTACCGGATTGATTGAAGAAATTGGAAAGATCGAGAATATAGAACCGATGACCAATGGGATTCGTATTACCATTTCGGCCCAAAAGATTCTACAAGATATTAAAATAGATGATTCCATTAATATAGACGGAGCCTGTCAAACCGTGGTGCGGTATAATGATAAAACTTTTACAGTGGAAGCGGTTGGCGAAACGTTAGAAAAAACCACTTTAAAACATCTCAAGCCGGGCTCGCTGGTTAATTTGGAACGTTCGCTCACCCTAAATACCCGGTTGGGTGGACACCTGGTGCAAGGCCATGTTAACGGCATTGGAAAAGTAACCCGGTGGTATCCACGCGGTGAGAATTACTTTCTTGAGATCGAGCTTCCACAGGATCTCATGCGATATTGTGTGCGGGAAGGTTCCATCGCAGTGAATGGTATCAGCCTTACTATTGCTCATTTGAAAGAACGGCATATTGGTATTAACATCATTCCACATACAGTTAAACATACCACTCTTTTTAAGACAAAATTAGGAGACCTGGTTAACATTGAGGTGGACGTCATTGCCCGTTATGTGGAAAAATTCTTAAACAGCGATAAGGGTTCATCCACTTTATCTTTTGATAAATTAAAAGAATGGGGTTATTGAGATATAAGGAGTTTCAATAATGGTAGAACAAATCATTTCGAATATTGAAGCGGCCCTGGAAGATCTGCGGCAAGGAAAGATCCTCATCGTGGTCGATGATGAGGATCGGGAAAATGAAGGCGATTTTATTATGGCCGCAGAAAAAGTCACCCCGGAAGCAATCAATTTTATGACAAAATATGGACGAGGTATAGTTTGTTTGGCCATCACCGAAGAACGGGCCAAAGAATTAGAATTGCAACACATGGTAAGTCAAAGTACAGCATTGCACGGTACGGCTTTCACAGTAACTATTGATGCGCTGAAAGGAACCACAACAGGGGTGTCGGCTCATGATCGTGCCGTAACCATTAAAACCGCCATTGATCCTAAAACACGACCTGAAGATTTGGGTCGGCCAGGACATATCTTTCCGCTTATTGGTCGTCCAGGTGGTGTGCTACGGCGTGCCGGTCACACCGAAGCAGTTATTGACCTGGCCAGGCTGGCGGGATTGACTCCTGCAGGTGTCTTATGTGAAATAATGGACGATGATGGTTCAATGGCTCGCTTACCCAAATTGAAGAAAATAGCGGCTGAACACAATTTGAAGATTATTACCATAGCCGATCTTATTGAATATCGACGAAGAAAAGAAAAAATTGTCAGACGAGTAACGGATGTCGATTTACCCACTAATTATGGGCATTTCAGGCTGTATCTATATCAAAATATTTTAGATCCCCAGGAACATCATTTAGCGTTGGTGAAGGGAAATGTGGCTGATGGTAAACCGGTTTTAGTGCGCGTCCATTCCGAATGCCTGACAGGAGATACCCTGGGATCATTACGTTGCGATTGCGGTGACCAACTCAAATTTGCGCTTCGTAAAATCGAAGAAGAAGGACGTGGTGCTCTACTTTATATGCGCCAGGAAGGTCGAGGCATTGGCCTGCCCAATAAAATTCTGGCCTACAAACTACAGGACGATGGTAAAGATACCGTAGAAGCTAATGAAGCATTAGGATTCAAGCCAGACTTGCGAGATTACGGATTTGGCGCACAAATGCTATTAGATCTGGGAATTAAAGAGATTCGTCTCATGACCAACAATCCCAGAAAAATTGTCGGACTGGAAGGTTATGGCCTGAAAATCGTCGAAAGAGTTCCGATTGTAATAAATCCCAATTCCATTAATAAAAAATATTTGAAAACCAAAGCAATGAAATTGGGACATATCTTGCCATCAGATATAAATGAAAATCCATAAAAACCGGTTCGACCATAATTTCTGATGGAAGAATGATAACGTGTTTAGCAGAAAATTAAGTTTCATAAATTCAAGTTCATTAAAAAAAGATTTGAATAATGTATTGACTAAATCGACCATGTTTTATTTATTTGTCATTGATCGATTATTGAAAAAAGTATTTTAAGAAAGTAGCTAAAGGAGAACAACAAATGCCTAAACATGTTCAAGGGATATTATCAGCAGAAAATCGGAAATTTGCCATTATCGTCAGTCGTTTCAATGAACTTATTTCCACAAAATTGTTAGAAGGAGCTCTGGACTGCCTATACCGGCACAAAGCCGATGAATCCGATATTCATATCTTCTGGGTACCAGGCTCTTTTGAAATTCCAGTAGTAGCCAGTCGTCTGGCTCACAGTGGAAAATATGATGCGGTGATCTGTTTAGGCGCAGTGATTCGAGGTGCAACACCTCATTTTGAATATATTGCTGCAGAAGTATCTAAAGGTATAGCTCAAACCGCTTTAAGTAGTGGCGTGCCAGTTTTATTTGGGATTATCACTTCGGACACCATCGAACAAGCCATTGAGAGGGCAGGAACAAAAGCCGGTAACAAGGGATGGGATGCCGCTCTGTCAGCTATTGAGATGGCCGATTTGATGCGCCAAATTGGATAATTCTCAATCAGATTCCATTCGTTAGTAATTATTTTAGTATTTAATCTTTTATTAACAATTATTTATATTTCTTTTCTTTTAAAATAAAAATAATTAATTGAAGAAATAATGAGAACCTTTCTTCAGAAAACAATTTTAACGAGTATTAAATGGGGTTGAGCTGAGATCACCAGTTGAGCTCCATGCCAGGGGTTATGATTGAAAGACTAACGCTCATCTTATGAAAGTAATTTTCTTTATTACCATATTCGTTGTTATTTTCCAGATATCTATTTTACCAGGTCTGGCTGTCGATTTTTATTGGGAAGTTATTACTACTTTCAACAATGTTACAGACATACAAATTCAAAATGATACATTATATGCAGCCACCACAGGTGGATTTCTAATTTATGATATAAATGACCAACAACACATTACCTTTAATGCAGAAGATGGACTAAGTGATAACAATTTTACTACTCTTACTCTTTCCAACAAAGATATTGTTATCCTGGGGACACAAAGCGGAGTTCTTACTTTTTTTAATAAAAAGAAAAACACTTTTACAGAAGATTTTCGATTACAAGGCAACGAGATTCGTTCATTATTCGTTGTCGATGATACCTTGTGGGTGGTGAGTTCAACTCTGGTTGCTGTTTATCTTTTTGAACCAGAAAAACAAGTTTTTCAATTCAGGGATTTTTACAATAATTTCAGTCGTACTTTCAAAAAATTTCAACAGGTGGTTTACTTCGATCATAAAATTTGGATCGCCAGTGATAATGGCGTCTTTTACGCACCTGGTAATTTTCTTCGCTTCAACTTAAAATCCGCCGATACCTGGCAATATCTCACCACCGCAGATGGCCTACCTACCAATTCCATTCTTTCTCTAAATTATACTGAAAATGCTCTGCTACTGGGAACAACCAGCGGATTAGCTATTTTTAATAAACATGGTACCCTAAGAACTCTCTCAGGATTATCAAATGCATCGATTTACCAAATCATTGTTCATCAGGGAGAAGTTTACGTGACTGACGGCGATGCCATATACAAATTAGAATCGGACGTATTTAAAAAAATTGTACAATATACCCCCAAACTACTCAATGATTTCGCACTGGATGAAATGAACAATATTTGGGGAGCTATTAATGAGGGAGGATTATACAATTTTTCAAAAAACAAAAAAATCTGGTTTAACGGACCGACAGATAACAGCCTGGGCAAAATAGTGTTAAATAGTCGTGGTGAATTATGGGTATTATCCGGCACTTTTGGTGATCAACGCAGAAAAGGATTCTCTGTTCTTTTCCCGGATGGTAAATGGAAAAATTATCGCTACTTAGGAGATTGGGCACGAACTTCAAACGCTGACGCCATCATGGAAGACCAGAGTGGGAATATGTGGATCGGTTCCTGGAATGGCGGGCTCATCATTATAGATCCTGATTTTAATTTCTATCATTTTAATAATTACACCACTCCTGGGAAGTTATGGGTGTCTTCTGAAGACGGAGAAGATACCTTATCGTTTTCACCTCCTGATTCGGTGAGAAATTTTTTTTCCTACACGCGAGGATTTCCAGAATTGTTGGTGATCACAGATATATTATTGGACCATTTCCGCCAGAGTATCTGGGTATCGGCTTTAACTGTCCAAAGCGGTAAACCGATTATTCAATTCAATCGAACAGAATTTAGCAAAGCTGCCTTCGATCAGCAAAATTGGACATACTGGGATATCCCCGATGGCCTTGGTGTACTAAACGATCAGGTAGCTGATCTCACCACGGATATTTTTGGCAACCTCTGGATCGGTACCCAAAAATCTGGGGTGGTTTTCATGCGATTCGATGAAAACGGGAATATTTCCTGGTCTGATATAAAAGAATCGGATAACCTGAAAAATCCAGAATGTTGGGCTATAGCCGGCGATCTGGACGGATATGTCTGGATTGGCACTCACGGCGGATTAAATGCCTACTTCAACGGCCAGATTTTTGATTTCCGCGAAGATTATCAGCCCATCGGCTTGTGGATTAATGAAATTTTTGTTGATTCAGAAAATAACAAATGGTTCGCAACAGACAAGGGTTTAAGTCTTTTACGTGCCAGCGGATCTCCCTGGGATCCAAAAAGCTGGGTGCATTTCGTACCTAAATCCAGCGAATTTTTTGGAGAAAATATCTATCATACAAATCTGCCTTCCGAGGAAATCCGGAGTGTTTTTGTGGATGACCAGACCGGGGATGTTTATTGCGGTACCGAAGGGGGATTGGCCATTCTGCGTAGCAATCCTTTCACCACTCCGTTGCCGGAATTAGATAAAGTAAAAGCCGGACCCAACCCGCTTGTCATCGGCGATCATTTAAACAACTTTTTACATTTCTGGAACCTGACCAGGCGTAGTCGTATTAAAATTCTCACCGCCTCCGGGAAACTGGTTCGGACTCTGGATTTCGGAGAAGATAGCGAAATTCTGGGTAGCTTTGCCATGTGGGATGGCCGAAATGAAGACGGCCGTCTGGTTTCCACCGGCGTTTACATCTATTTGATTCAAGATGAAGAGGGGCATTCGACCGCTGGAAAAGTGGTGGTCATCAGAGAATAAATTTTCTTCAATTTGGATTCACTTTCTCAAATATTATTCCAAACGTCTCTAGAACATTCCTTCGTGGATTTCTGATTAGATTGAAACATTACTTGTAAAAATCAAACTCCCATCATTAAATTGCTTTTTTAATAAATTTCGGAAAACGTTTCTTAAAATAAATGAATTTTCACTCAATCAATTGATTTTTCGGTTAGTTAGCTTTCTCATGAAGAGAGAAATGATTACAAATAAAGATTATCAGAAATCATTACTTATTATACTCGTATTCCTTCTTATTTTCGAAAGCATCCTTATTTTAATTTCCGGCCTGGATCGTCCATACTGGGGAGATGAAGTTCACTTTGTCAGAACGATAAAAGAATTCGGCCAGGGTATTACCTTAGATCGGCTAAAACATTACAATGAAATGTCTACCCCCCTGCCCTTTATAGTATATGCCTTATGGGGACGACTATGGGGATTCGAGATCGAAAATTTGAGAGTTTTATCGCTTCTTATTGCTACCATCACATATTTGCTCTTTCATTTCCTTGTTTTTAACATTTTTAGAAATTCTAAAACGGCTTTTTGGCTTACTGTTTTCCTCATCATTCAGCCTTACATGATTGGCTTAAGCTTTTTTGTGTTTACAGACATGTTAACCATGCTTTTTCTCCTCCTGGGACTACTGGCCCTGATAAAACAAAATCCCTGGTTATGGACGCTTTCCAGCGCTGGTGGCCTATTATGTCGACAATATTTCATATTTTTCACTTTGGCGGCGGGTATCTATTTCACAACCAAATTACTCGTAGAGAAAGACAAATCTACAAGCAAAATGATTATTTCTACAACTTTAAGTTTGATCCCCCTTCTCATACTCATTCTCTTGTGGAAAGGATTGAGTCCTGAAAACAGCCGAAAAGAACTCTACTTAAAAGATGGCCTTTTCTTCCATCCAGAGTATTTAACACTCTATATCTGCTTATTCTTCGTTTATCTTTTCCCCATTATTCTACAGAATTGGAAAAATTACTATAGTCATCTCAAACTCCTCATTATTTTCTTATTCATTTCGGGAGTTTATTTCATATTTCCTGTGGAAGCGTCACAGCCTGCCAAAGCGGTTCATGTTGATACAGTAGGTTTATTCCATCGATTTATTCGCCTTATCTTAGGAGAAAAATTTGAACATATCATCTTTTTTATCGCTTTCTGGTTAAGCCTTCCGGTGTTATATAGAATTTTACAGGATGGTTACCAAAGATGGCAAAGGCGGCAACTGGACTTTGGGCTGCTGCTGGATTTAAGCATCGTGCTATTTCTCATCATCATGCCATTTTCGTACGTGGTGTGGGAGAAATATTTTATTCCGATCATTCCCATTGCAGCCCTCCAGATGATATGGAGTCGAAAATATCCTTTAATGAATTCCTCCATTCCGAAATTGCAAATTTAATATAAAAAAGATGATCATCACCGAATTATTCAAAAATCAGGCAAAACAAAACGCTAAAAGAATAGTACTAAAATTTGGATGCTTAAGTAAATGCAGGGAATCCCATGAAATTATCCATTGTTGTTCCGGTATATAACGAGAAGTTCTTCATTAAAGAAATTGTCCAACGAATTTTACAAGCTGACATTCATCCAGTTGAAAAAGAGATTATCATCGTGGACGATGGTTCAACGGATGGTACCAGGGAAATCTTAAAAAATGAGATTGAACCGCTGGTAAACAAGGTCATCTACAAAGAAAAAAATCAGGGAAAAGGAGCGGCATTACGTACCGGTTTCGCTCACGTCACAGGAGACGTGGTAGTCGTCCAGGACGCTGATCTGGAATACGATCCGGCAGAATATCGCAAGTTATTACAACCCATTTTAGATGGCAAAGCTGATGTCGTTTACGGATCCCGCTTTGTGGGTAGCGAACCTCACCGGGTGCTTTTGTTCTGGCATTACGTGGGAAATAATTTAATTACTTTTCTATCGAATATGTTCACCAACCTGAATTTAACCGACATGGAGACCTGTTACAAGATGTTTCGCAGGGAGGTAATCGAATCCATCATCATTGAGCAGAACCGTTTCGGTTTTGAGCCTGAAATTACGGCAAAAATTGCCAAAGGAAATTGGCGGATTTATGAAGTGGGCATATCTTACGCAGGACGAAGCTATGCAGAGGGTAAAAAGATTACCTGGAAAGATGGACTCCATGCTATCTGGTGTATTCTTAAGTACAATATTTTCAAATGAGTAGAGTCGTAGACATTACCTGCCAAAACTATTTTACAGCATAGAAAGGAAAATCTTACTTATGTACAAAAAGAATTTGAATATCAAGAATCAATCAATGCACTTCCAGATAAACCTTCGCAAAAACTCTACACTTGATAATTCCTTATTAAAATCATTAAATTTTAACGATAAAAATTTTTAACAATATGCTGAAACACATACACATAAGAGACTTTGCTCTGGCGCAGAATTTAGCGATTGAATTTGAACCGGGGCTCAACATCATCACTGGAGAGACTGGAACGGGTAAATCCATTATCGTGGGTGCCATTTCGGCCGTTTTGGGTGGAAGAGTTTACACGGAAGTTGTGCGTACCGGAGCTGAAAAAGCCGTTGTAGAAGCCATTTTCGATATCAGCCAATTGCCTCATGTTAAAGAATTATTGAAATCTAAAGGATTAGAGAACAACCACGAGCTTTTCTTAAGACGCGAAATCCAGGTAAAAGGAAGCACACGCGCTTTTGTGAACGATATGCCAGTAACTATTACAACGTTGGCCGAGATTGGGGATCTTCTGGTCGACATCCACGGGCAGAATGAACATCAGACATTATTGCGAAAAGATACTCATCGATACTTTTTGGATGCCTTTGGTCAGCTTGATTCGCTCTTGCGAGAAACGGCTGAGGCCTATCGGCGCCTGAAAAAGGCCGAACAGGAGTTAAAAGATCTGGAAAGAAAACAAAAAGAATTAGATGAAAAATACGAACTTTACCAATTCCAGAGAGAAGAGATTGATAAAGCTCAACTCAGAATAGGTGAGGAAGAAGATTTAATTGCAGAAAGGAATATTCTGGCAAACGCCGAAAGAATTTTTGAACTTTCTTCAGAATTCAATCAGTTGGTAAGTAGCAATGAAAATTTCAATCTGCAAGAATTGCTCGGACAGGCTTTGCATATTTTGCGGGAATTGGCTGGTTACTCGGATGCACTGAACAGCTTGTACCAGGAGTTTTCATCTGCCAAAATTGTAGTGGAAGAAGCAGATCGTACAGTGGAAGAGTTTAAAAGCCGACTGGAATTTGACCCTGCTCGCCTTGAAGCTATTGAAGAAAGACTTGAAATCGTTTCCCGGTTGAAGAAAAAATATGGCGATTCCATCAAAGAAATTCTGGAATATCGGGAGAGAATAGAGGCTGAATTACAACTGAAAGAGAATTACGATTTTGAATTAGTCAAACTTAATCAGGCCTACCAGGATGCCCGGAGCGCATTTGCGAAATCAGCTTTAAAACTCTCCCAGGCTCGAAAGAAAGTAGCTCAGGAACTCGAGAAAGCAGTTATCCAACAGCTTAACCAGATTGGTATGCCCAAAACAAGATTTAAGGTGCATTTTGAATGGATAGAAGACGAATCGGGAATCTTTGACCATGATGGCCAACATTATTATGCCGACGAACAGGGCGTGGATCAAATCGAATTTTTTATATCTCCCAATCCAGGAGAAGATTTTAAGCCATTGGCCAAAATTGCCTCTGGCGGAGAGATATCCCGCATTATGTTAGCCCTTAAAAATATTCTTGCCGACATTGATCGGATTCCACTGCTTATCTTCGATGAAATAGACACGGGCGTTTCTGGACGAATTGCTCTGGCCGTTGGAAAGAGTATTCAAAAATTAGAATCATCCCATCAAGTTATTTGCATAACACATTTGCCTCAAATTGCATCGTTTGGAAATAGTCATTATCGAGTGGAGAAATTTGAAAAGGATGGCCGGACATTCACTCAAATTAAGCCACTTGACGAGGATGAGCGGATTGAGGAGATTGCTAAACTAATTGGGGGTGAGAAATTGAGTAATGATATGCTGAAAAGCGCCCAACAATTGCTCAGAGAAGCACGGTTATCAAGATCATAGAGCAGTGAAAAATGGTATTATTTTAATGGAAATGTTAAAAAGAATTTCAGGAGAACAATTTGGACAAGTTTATTATTGAAGGCGGCCGGCCTTTGCAAGGGGAAGTGAAAATCAGCGGAGCCAAGAACGCTGCTCTCCCCATAATGGCTGCAACACTATTAGCGCCTGGCCGGTATCAAATCCACAATATACCCATTCTCCGCGATATCCGCACAATGGCCCACCTTTTAAGAATCATTGGGGCCAAGGTAGAGCTTATTGATCATTCCCTATACATAGACACCACTCTGGCCGATTTTCCTGAAGCCCCTTATGAACTGGTCAAGACAATGCGGGCTTCTATTTACGTGCTGGGACCTTTACTGGCACGTTTTAAGAAAGCTAAAGTGTCTCTTCCGGGTGGTTGCGCCTGGGGACCACGCCCCGTTGATTTACACATTAAGGGAATGAAAAAATTAGGTGCTCAGGTAAATTTGGAAAATGGTTATATTATCGCTTCCTGCAACACCCTGCGCGGCTCGCATATCTATCTGGACATAGCCAGTGTGGGAGCTACCGGCAATATCATGATGGCAGCAGCGCTGGCTGAAGGGAAAACCGTAATTGAAAATGCCGCCAGCGAACCGGAGATTGTGGACCTTGGAAATTTCTTGCAGAAGATGGGTGCCCGAATTCAAGGGCTGGGAACACGGTTCATACAAATTGAGGGCGTTCCCGGACTCCGGCCCGCTGATTATACCATTATCCCTGACCGAATCGAAGCCAGCACATTTCTGGCAGCCGGGTTGATTACTGGGGGTGAGTTAACCATCACCCACTGCCAACCCAATCAAATGATTGAAGTACTGGAAAAGTTGGTTGAGACAGGTGCGGATCTAAAAATTGAGAATACCCGCATCCATATTACTTCCAGCAATGGGATCGAACCGGTAAATGTCACGACAGCAGTTTACCCGGGATTTCCTACCGATATGCAAGCACAATGGATCGCGTTAATGACACTGGCCAAAGGTAGCAGCGTAATAACGGATACTATTTTTCCTGACCGTTTTACGCATGTGCCCGAGCTAATGAGGTTAGGCGCCGATATTGTTATGAAAAATAATTCTGCTTTCGTTCGCGGTGTCCACCAATTGAAAGGAGCCCCGGTAATGAGCACCGATTTGAGAGCTTCGGCTTCGCTGGTCTTAGCAGCCCTTGCCGCTAAGGGGCTGAGTGAAGTTCACCGAGTTTACCACATTGATCGTGGATACGAGAAAATCGAAGAAAAACTGCGTCAAGTTGGCGCCAAAATTGAAAGAGTGGACGATAGGAATGAATAAAAGTTTGTAAACTGTTCTTCAGATTCAATTCCCTGTAAACATGATTAGCTGAGAGGGTTAAAATTTTAGAACTTTTTCGGGTACGCCTCAAAGGATGTTAGAACCATCTGAATGTGTCAGGCTAAACCTAAAATCAGGATTTCGGGAGGGGAAATTCTAGTCGCATACTCATCATTTCTTTACGTCCATTCAGTTGCAGATGACCCCGATTCAATTTTAAACAATAGGCCAGAAAAGCTGTATCGATTCCTTCAAATCTTTCCTGAGCGATTTTTATCCCATTTCCTGAAAGCGAAAAAGGAAATCGATGATTTAAACCTTCCGGAATATGGAAATTCCCTAATAATTTGAGCGAAAAACCAACTATACCCTCATCAAAAAAGGTATTCACATGAAGAATATATTCCTGATCCTCATAAACAAATTGTCGGAAAAAATAGTAACATTCACTTAAAACCCCACTCAATGCCAAATAATACATTTGAAATTGCGGAATATTTTGAGAATATTTTTCTTGAATTTCGATTTGATGCTTTAAAAATAAATCGGTATGTAAGAACCTGAGTTCTTCTTTTAATAAACGATTGAGATTAATTTCAACTGGTTGAAAAAATCTTTCATTTACTAATTTAAAACTTAAATTTTCTATAATTTCTTGTAACTTAAACCCCATCTTGAGTAATTCATTAAATTCTTTTATTTGTTGATATTTGTATGTTAGTAATTCAATTCTACCTACCAGCGTTCCAAGAGGGCCGTTAATATTATGAATTAAACCTGGAAGAGCCCGGGCCAAAAACAGATTATATTTTTCAGTAGGGGGTATTTCTAACTTTTCCGTTTTTTCGGAAAGTTTCACAAAGGCGATTAATGATTTAATCTGCCCTTTTTCTTTTTTTATACGAAAATAGGTTTCATAAGGGCCCGAAACCTGCTCATTCACATCACGCCAATAAAAATTCCGAATTAAAAAATCCTTTTGATGGAATTGCCCTAAAAATTGGGGGAGATTAAGATTATTTGGTTTTAAAAAATTATTTTCGAAAGAAAAAGATTCAATGCTGGTTTCATCAAATCCCAAGAAAGTATAATGGCAGGGATGTAAGTCTACTAACTTCCATGTGGAAGAAAAGAAAAGTAGATGTAATTCTGAAAAAGTTAAAAAATAATCCAATTGAGAAGTACCAAGTCCATTCATAAAATTATTCCATCCTTGTTAAAACATTTAAAACACCTAATCAATAAGAATTCAAATTTGGTTTTCAAAAATCTCCTTCTAATCAAAACATATTTAAAATTAATTTGTCAATATACCATATTATTCACCCGATACAATTTACATAATAAATCCTATAAATCAAAAATCACTTTCTTAAATTTATTTTTTCAATTTATCTTTTTTTCATACTATCATTCAAAATTTTTTTGTACGATGAATCTGTTATAAAGATACAATAAAAATGCTGCTGTAAATCCAATCGCTGCTAAAATCACCCACATTAACCGGGGTTGTTGAATTTCTTTTCCGAAATATTGAACAAGAAATCCACCCAATGGCCCCGCAACAAGTGCACCGATTGAAATGGGTAAAAAAGCATATCCCATATAAAGCCCTTCCTGACCATCAGGGGCAAGAGTAGAAATATATTCGTAATAACGCGGCGCCTGAATCATTTCGCCCAATGCCCAGATCACCAGACTTAACACCACAATCCAAATGCTGGCAACCGAAGCCATAATTAACATGGAAGAACTGGATATAACAAAGCCCAGAATCATGGCCTGGAGAGAAGGTATTTTTTTGGTTAAGATGCTAACAATGACTTGAAAAAATATGATGGTCAGGGCACCTACAGACAAAATCAGGTCAACCGGAGCATTAGGATCGACATAGGTTCGAAGATATAGTGGCATGGCAATATAAAATTCGAAGAACATCATCCAAAATCCGGAAAAAATGAGGAGAAAGATAACAAACTTCAGGTTCTTCAGTACAAGAATCATATTGGATAGAGCTTTTCCAACTGTTTGTACTTCCGACTCTGTTTTACGTTTTGGTTCCTGGTAAAAAAGCAAAGTGCCAACCAGCATTAACGCACAACTCAAAGCTGAAACATTAAAAACATTTTGTATCCCGATATGGTCACGTACAAAAAAAGCCAGAATTGGCCCCACCGCACCACCAATATTGACAATGGTGTAATAAATAGAATAGCCCAATGATTTGGTGCTCTCTTTACTGGTTTTTGCTACCGTGCCGACAATACATGGTTTGATAAATGATCCGCCGATAGCTGTGAGCATGAGGATGAAAAAAACAATCCAGTAAAGCGGTGCATCGTTCAGAGCAGTCCGCATCCAATGTGAAGAGGTCTGTCCTAAAAAGAAGTAGCCGAATGTTAGACCAGTAAATGCAAAAGCCAGAGATCGGCGGAAACCAAATCGATCGGACAGTGCTCCGGCAATGACGGGAAGAAAATAAATGGTGGCACCAAAAAATCCAACTAAGGAACCGGTCTCTACTTCGGTAAGCTTGAGATTCTCAAAAAGATAAATAGTCAATACTGCTTGTTGACCATAAAAGGCCAGCCTTTCAAAAAGTTCTAAAGTATTAGCCACCCAAAAGGAACGAGTGAAACCCGTCCGAATCTCCTGAATCCGTGATGATATATCCAAAGCGCCTCCTCAGTAAATCAAAAATTAAATTACTGGAAAGAAACCAAAGACAACAAGTTCTTGTTTTAATAATATCCTAACATTAAATAATATAGTAATTTATATTTTATTTAAAGTCAATAATATTCTCTTATCATTCCTTAGTAGCTTTAATAATTTCTAACAATTTGAAATATTTTGAGCATTATTTTATTTAACCAATAACGATTGGGTTAAATAAATCAAAAATTACCATGGATCAATACAACCAAAGAATCGAAAAACATAATTCAAAATGGCGTTTGAATATATTCTGAAGGGAAATCTTGCCCGGGGTTGTTTTGAGTTCCAATTTTATTCATATTCCTTAAGAAAATTCTAACAAGTAAGAAAAATTTTATCCCGGTCAATCGATCAACGAGTTATTTCAAAATTTTTATTTCTCCGGGGTCCCGGTAAACAGGTTTCGGAGCGGGATTATAATCAAAAACCAGATGGATGAAGCGGTTTAATATGAAAGCCGTGGCCCCCCAGATGATGTGACGATCGTAATAATAAAAATAAACGTCATATTTTTTCCCGTGATAATCCCACTTTTTCACTTCAAAATACTGATCGGTTAAAAACAACCACAATGGAACATGAATTAATTCAGCCACTTCGTCCCGATTAAGGCGGTAATTGAGGGGTGGATTTAATACAGCGGCAAAAGGTCGGATCAAAAATTTTGTCACTGTAAAAAATTCGTCCGATTCACCTAACAGGCGAATTTGTTCTGGAGGGATACCAATTTCCTCGTAAGTTTCGCGCAGCCCTGTCTGCAATAAGGATTTATCTCCCGGATCAAACACACCGCCGGGAAAGGAAATCTGCCCTTTGTGATGTTCCACTTTATCAGTCCTTTTTGTGAAAAGAATATGCGGAGTATTATTTACTTCTAAGAAAAGAATCATCACCGCTGCTCGAATGGCCTTATTATGTTGAATACGGATGGGTTTATATGCCTTAAGCCGGGATTCTATTAATTGAACCGCATCTGAAAAATCAATTCCCATATATGAAGAAATCATTATTATCCTCAAATTAATTATAATAATATAGATAATCTTCTCGGATAAGGAAATATTTTAAATTGATAGTTGAAAAGATAGCGTGTCTACCAATTCCATTGACTCTGTTTATAATCCAATAAAAAGGTAAGCCATATTCTGTACATGAAAAAATCCGGCACAATTGCCGGATAAATATAGTGCTGGCGGCGGGACTCGAACCCGCACGGGCGTCTCACCCACTACCCCCTCAAGATAGCGTGTCTACCAATTCCACCACGCCAGCAAAACAGATTTATCTTATTGTGATGGATTACCTTCTGAAGCCGGTTGTTGAGTTTCAATCGGCGCCACAGGTATGTTTGCCGCAGGAACTTCTTGCTGTTGTTGTTTCTGCAACTCCCGTTGAATAACACTTTGCCTCTCAGAAGAGGGGCGACCAATTAAACCGATAACTAAACAGAGTAAGATATATAAGGTAGCCAGAACTGTCGTGGCCTTTTGTAAAAAATTCGCCGCACCACGTGGTCCAAACACACCACCGGCTCCCATACCACCAAATGAAGCAGCTAATCCACCACCTTTAGACGATTGCATCAAGATAGAAATGGTCATCAATAAAGCAACCAGGACAAATAAAAAAATTAAAAAGGAATACATCTAATTTTTTCCTCCATACACGTCTATAAATTTAAGCAAAGAAATTTAAAGGTTAATTGAATATATTTCAAGTATTTTTTCATTTGGAAAAATTGTAATAATCAGTAAAATTATTTATTTAAGGATTTTTTATCCTATCATAAACTAAACCACGTACATACCAGGATAATAAAATTAAATGTAATTCGAAAAATGGCACATTCAGGAATCAATTTAAATGGCTACATCACAATAGATAAAACATTAATGCTGAATTCCACACGTTTTGTATTGAATATGAATAATGCTAAACAACCTCTCAGATAAACGTGAAAGATCTCTGACTTCCAGATCATAAAATCGCGAAAGAAATTAAATAATCCAATTTCTTCTAAAACTAAAGTGCTTCGAACAATTGAATCAATTCTTCATTGGTAAATTTTTTAAAGTAAAGATGAAATCTGTCCATTGAATATTCTTCGAATTGTTTTTCTTCGCTAACTTCCCAGACCCAAAATTCACTTTTCAAACTTTCCTTATCGATCAATTTGTAGAGAATAATAAAGAACCGCATTCCTAATTGCCGGGCCACCTGCCAGATTGCCCGGGTGTTTGTGGAGCAGAGATATTTACTTTGTTTTACATGGGCTTGCTTAATCTCAATAAATGCTTTGGGTAGAATAGTCCCATCAGGTTGAATACGGTATTCCAGAAAATCAATATCCGTTGCATAACACTGATTACCTCAAAACTTCCTGTGCCATTGA
>CAYLYM010000073.1:0-19867 GCA_964387645.1 uncultured Calditrichaceae bacterium
TTAAATGCTTTAGCCCAGGTGTTTCGAAGATCCTGAAATATTCTAATGGCTTCATTAAAATTATTTTTATAGATACAATCCTGGCAATATCTATAAAGTCTGAAAAAACCTAGAGAGATTTCTTGGTAATCAAAATTTAGTGCAGCAATAAGTTCTGTAATAACCTGATTCGCCTTGCGTGTATCACCTTTTTTCATATAAACTAAGGCCAAATCATATAATTTTAAAATTAACTCTGTTGGACTAAGGTTTAGAACTTGGTTTTGCTGATAAGCATTGATTCCTTTATTTTGTGGTTTTGATTTTCGATAAGATAACGCCGTATTCATAAATCTGAACTCCTTTTCGGTTTTGGTTTACAGGTTGCTTTAAAACAATGAGAGAAGTCTTCCTTAAGGAAGACTTCTCACCATTTAACGGAATAAAGCTAAAATACCATTCGGAGCTGCATTAGCCTGAGCAAGTTGGACTGTGGCTGTTTGCTGAAGAATTTGCAGTTTAGTTAGTTCAAGCTGTTCTTTAGCAATATCAGCATCCACAATCCGGCTGGCGGCAGCTTCCGTGTTGGTAATGGCAACCTGCAAAGTGGCTTCTTTGTAATCCAGACGTTGAATCAAAGAGCCGACATTTTGCAACTCATCACTCACCGTTTGAATATAGGTATCAATACTCGCCAATGCGCTTACATTAGCAAGATCGCTGGTGGTAAGTGAATTCACTCCCATCGAAGCAGAATCTAAGGAAGCGCTAAGATTAACCGTAATGGAATCCCCGCTATCGGCTCCTGTCTGGAATACTTTGCCGGTGAAACTACCGTCGATCAGTTGCGAGCCATTAAATTTGGTTTCGGCAATTATGTCATCAACTTCGTCCAGCAGATCATTTATTTGGGTCAACACTGCCTGTAACTCCGTATCACCATAAGATCCGTTTCCAGCCTGAATCATTTTCTCTTTAATGGTTACCAGAATATCGTTGATATTTTGCAGCCCCCCTTCTGCAACGGCCAAAACATTTTTGGCTTCACCTACATTGTTGAGAGCTTGACTTAATGCACGGGAACGGGCCAGAAGTTTCCGCGAAATAGTGTAACCGGCAGGATCATCTGCTGCTGAATTGATGCGCTTACCGCTGGCTAAACGCAACTGATGCACCCCAATTTTACTGTTGACAGTGTTCAATGCGTTGAATGCATTGAGGGCGCCAACATTGGTATTAATTCTAGAGCCACCATAAAATGCCATGACAAATACCTCCTTGTATTTAATTAAACTTTTTCAGGCTTCCGTGCCTGATTTAGTTGCCACTTATTATATTCGTCAATTTTTATCAAACCTTTAGATTTTTTCAATTTCTTACCAGGGATACTTTATTTCTTAACAAGAACCCCTGGTAAAAAATTAAAAAAAAAGAGACCGCCCTTGAAGACGGTCTCTCTCAGTGGCTCATAGAATTACCGGAATAATGCAAGAACTCCTTGTGGCGCCGCATTAGCCTGTGCTAACTGCACAGTGGCTGTTTGTTGAAGAATTTGAAGTTTGGTCAACTCTAACTGTTCTTTAGCAATGTCGGCATCCATAATACGACTCATAGCCGCTTCCGTGTTCGTAATAGCTACCGACAGAGTCTGTTCTTTTACATCCATTCGGGAAATAAGCGAACCTACCTTTTGTAACTCTGTGCTCACCCGTTGGATAGCAGTATCCAAACTGGCCAGAGTAGCCGAAGCACCGATATTCGCTGTCGTCAGCGAGTTTAAACCAAAATCGGCAGAGTCGATGGTGGCGTTGAGGGAAACAGTAATGCTGTCTCCGCTGTCAGCACCGGTCTGGAATGTTTTCGAAGTGAAATTTCCATCCAGCAACTGCGATCCATTGAACTTGGTTTCGCTGATAATATCGTCCACCTCGTCCAACATATCCTGGACCTGGGTAACAATAGCATTCAATTCGTCAGCACCATAAGACCCATTGCCCGCCTGAATAATTTTCTCCTTAATTCCCACATAAATGTCGTTAATTGCCTGCAAGCCACCTTCGGCCACTGATAAAATATTTTTCAGTTCGCCAACATTATTGAGGGCCTGCGATAAACTACGAGAACGGGCAGCAAGTTTTCTGCCGATAGTGTATCCGGCTGGATCGTCAGCTGCACTGTTGATCCGCTTACCGGATGCCAATCGCATCTGAACAGTACCGATCTTAGAGTTGATTGAATTGAGGGCATTGAAGGCATTAAGAGCGCCCACGTTGGTATTGATGCGGGATCCACCATAAAAAGCCATAACAACCTCCTTGTTTTTTTGTTTTTGAGAATCCCTTCTCTGACTCACAGCCTTTATATTTGGGGAAGTAATGGCGGCTGTTAACCATTACCTCCAAAGTTTCTTTTTAAATCTAATTTACAATTTCGGCTTTTATTTGTAAAACTTTAGCAAAAATTATGAACTTTGTATAATTGGATTTAAATAGTCATAAAGTTTTTCGTAATTTCCAACTTTGGCGTACAGCCCGGTAAGCAGGCGATTAATATTTTCCCTTTTTTCAGGAAATAATGGCAAAGCATTTTCCATTACCTGTACGGCATCATAATACCGACTTTGTTTAACGTAACAAACGGCTAAGTTATAATGTATTTCCCATACATGACTTTCGTAGGCCAGAGCTTTCCGATAATACTCCTGTGCTTTACTAAAATTACCCCCCGCCATCTCAAAGTTGCCCATATAATACAGAGCCATGGCATCTTGTGGATTCAACTCCAGCACTATTTGTAGAAAATGTTTCATTTTTTCATAATCATTTATTTTTTCAGCTATGCCTGCTAACACTTTACCAGCTTCAACTTTTCTGTCAAATCGGTTAACTTCATTCACCAGCCTATTGAGAAGATGTTTAGCAGGGAATTCTGGATATTCGATTAATTTCCATGCATAAACCCATTTTTCCAAAAAGCTAAATCGAAGGTTGGGTGCTTCAATTAAATAATTCCCAAAATGATTTAAAGCATTTTTATAATCTTTCATGTTAAAATAATATAAACCTAATCGCTGTTCGATAAGATAATTATCGAAATTTTTTTCAATGCTGATATCGCTGAAGGGTATATTTGAATTTTCGACAATTTTCTTAAGGTTGAATAAGGCTTCTTTCCAATTCATTTTTTGCGACATACACTCTGATTTTATAAAATATCCCACACGTTGTCGTGGAGCAATCGAAAGAGCTTTGTTTATATAAACAAGAGCCTGATCAATTTCACCTCTTTTAAAATACTCATTTCCAATAATTAATAAACTTGTTGCCGTTAAATTCTTTGGCAAAACATTAAAATTTAGCGCCTTCTTTATGTTCTGGATACCTTTCTCCGTTTGTCCATCTATTAGTAACGTTTGTCCTAATTGGAAATAAGCATAGGCATTGTTCGGTTCTCTTTGAATTTGTTCATAAAGGTATTTTAAATTGCGTTTGATCTTTTGCTTCAAAACTTGATCATCCTGAGCATATCCAAGATGTTCAATGGTTACATCTAAATATTTAAAACGAGCATTCACCCTTTTAAGTGACGGTGTAATCTGTTCGTGAATCTTCCCTTCAAATTGAACTCCTTTAAGCTTTTTAAATAATCTTGGATAAGCTTGTACGTGAGGAACGTTTCCAAGTATTCCCGAAACTGGACTGTAGACTTTAAGATAATAAGCATCAGCAGAATCTGTCTTTATCTCCTTTAAAATAGTTTGATGGTAAGGATGGTAAAGCCGTTCATCAGCATCCAGATAGAGTATCCAAGGGAGAGTACACTTTTTTAAGCCAAAATTTCTGGCTGCCGCAAAATCATTCTTCCATTCATATTGAAACAACCTGCAACCATATTCTTGAGCAATTTCCACAGTCCGATCAGTACTTCCAGTATCAACAATAACAATTTCACCAACAAGTCCCTGAACACTTTTTAAACAATCTTCTAAAAATCGCTCTTCGTTTTTTACAATCATACAAAGAGAGATAGGAGATCTTTGGGTTTGCGATAGATTTTTTGGTAAATATTCTTTGACAATTCTTTGCTTTTTAACTTTTTTATCTTTTTTCTTTTTTGCCATGGCACTAACCATAAACTTCTGAAAATATTGTATTTGAATTTATTTCTGTTTCTGAAATAAAACGGAGTTTCGGCAACACACGATAAAGTTGTTCTCTGATGTCTCGTTCATCTATAGAAAGAATTACGGCAATCTCTTCAATAGATAATTGCTCATAAAAATAAAGACCTATCAGGATTCTTTCGTTTTTATCTAACTTTTTTAATTGGTCCATAACAATATCCACTCTAACCGAACCCAAATCTTCTTTATTCATTGACCCTTTCATTTTTTGCTTTACATTTTTAATGTTAATATGTTTTTCAGAAGTTTGGATGCATTCAGAAAATCTCTCTTTTGGTAAATGATTGATGCTTGATTTTGTTTTTTTACCTTCTCAACGAGTTCTTGTCTGTAAATAGCAACCGTTGATGGCGCTTTTATTCCCAACTGAACTTTATTTTTTTCGATATTTACGACTTTGACAAGAATATCTTCTCCAATTAAAATATCTTCGCCTAACTTCCTTGTTAGTACTAACATGTTTACCTTCCCTGGTTTTATGTGGTTGTCTTCCTAACTTATTGGATATGAAACCGATAATTCATCTGAAGTCAGTATTATCTGTTTCCCTTCTTTCTTTTCATAATCAATTAATATGGGCCCTTTTAAGTTTATAGTAACGTTATTGTTTTCCCCCTTCAAGGTTACCACACAAAAGACTTCTAAAGGTACGTCTTCGGACTGAAGTTTTTTAGCAAGTGAAGGGGGAAATTCCTTTTTGTAGTCATCTAAAATTAAGAATGGATTTAAAATTGGAAATCCAAACTCTTTTTTATCTAAAGAAATAAGCCAACGAAAAGGTTCAAAATCTTCATCATTAATAATAACAAATTTTTTACAATCTTCAAATCCAATAATTCCATTTGGAAAATGAATTATCTGTTCTTCCGAAACCTCCAGTTCACCAAATTGTTGAGTGACCAATTTCATTGAGTTTCTCCGTTTCTGTCCTTTATTACTATTTTGCAATTTAAATGCCAAAAATTATTCTATTTTAGAAATTATTATTTATTAATTACTTATATATTATTTTTAGTTCAATTTTTTTTTTCGAGACAAACATCAAAGTTTTCCTTTTCAACACTAATAATTAAAATTTCAACAGTTATTTCATGAAATCGACCAGAGAAATATTCAAAGTTCGGGCTAATACTTGTAAAGCTGTAGTTAATCCGGTTTCTGCCATTTGCAGATCAGAAATTGCCTTTGCTACATCGGTATCTTCAATTTTAGATTGATATTCTTGAAGTTTAATTTCCAGAGTCTGATACTGTTGTAAGTAAACATCAAATCTGTTCATTTTTGCTCCAAGATTTCCGTTAGTCGTAGCTAATTGATTAAGAGATTGATCTATCTTATCCATCAATCCCAAAACAGTATTCGTATCTTTATTGACAAATGCATTCCGGAGATCGATTAAAGTTTGAAAAATATTCACATCTTTAAGAAAAGCCTCTTCTCCTGATACGTTATAAGTATCTATCTGGGACTTTCCATATTCAACCCGAAGTTTGCCACCAACCCCTTGAGGATTTACAATCACCTGAGATTCATCTGAACTTAAAACAAATGGTTGTTGAGAGGGATAACTGCCTCCAAAAACATAGCGGTCTTTGAAGCGGGTGTTTCCAATGTCCACTAATTCTTTTAACAGTTGATTAATCTGGCCTGACAGGGCTGACCACTCTTCATCATTTAAGATATTTCCAGCTTTTAAGGCTATTTCTTTGGCGCTGGACACGATATTTAATGCATCATCCAATGCTTGGGATGTCCATGCCATGAATTCCAAGGCATTCTCAATATTTCTCTGATAGAGTTGGTTGGTTTTCAAAGCATTTTTGTAGCGTAGTAACGTATCTATTTTCTCTGGATCATCCGAGATTTTATTGACTCTTCGACCTGTTGCCAGGTTACTCTGTAGTTGATAAATCCGACTTCTGGTATTGTTTATTCTATCAAGTATGCTTTGAATACTGTAATTTTGTGTAATCCTCATTTTTAAACCTGATTTTTTATCAGTTATATACATTTATAATTTTTTTAGACCATATTGACCAGAGTTTCCATTATTTCGTCAACTGCTTGAACAATTTTAGCGGCTGCTTCGAATGCCCTTTGGTATTTTATTAAATTAGTCATTTCCTCGTCCAACGAAACTCCGGATTCGGCCTGACGTTGATTTTCAATCTGATTTTTAAGTAATTGCTGACTTTCTCGCATATTGGTTACACTATCGATCTCGATGGCCAGATTTTTCACAATTGATGTATAATAATCCTCGAATGTTTCAGTGCCTCCATTTAAAATTTTGTTATTACGGAGATTAGCAATGGCTAATGCAACATCTCCATTTCCTGGTTCACCATTTATTGAAGTGGCAATTTTATTAACATTTTTCAAAATTTCTTCTGATATATTAATATCCATTGCACCGGTTCCAGTAAAAAAATGAACTCCTGTAGAACTGCGCGGCGGATTTCCAGTGGGCAAGCCTTTACCAGAAACATGTAGATTATTCACATTTTCGATCAGCGCTTGAGCCAAATTGTCCAGATTTTCTTTTAACTCAACCACTTTTTGGTTATACATCTCAAAAATACCGCCCATTTTTCCGTATTTAAATACAGCTTCATTTCCACTACTGGTTCTTATTATGAGTTGTTGTTCACCATTGTTGCTAACGGTATCTACTAAAAATTTATTGGCTTGCGTTCCGGAAACCAGATTCAAACCTTCAGCAGCTACAGTGACATTTCCCAGATCATCTTCAATAACATTGATTTTAAAAAATTTCGAAAGACGATCGAGTAGTAAGTCCCTTTTATCACGTAAATCATTAGCCTTGATGATACCGTCTTCTACTGTTGAAATTTTACCATTCAGATCAGCTATTTGATTTAGGATGTCATTGATTATCTTAACTGAATTTATGGCATCCTGTTTAAGTGAATTTTGTAATGAATTAAGTTGTTCATATTTTGATCTAAAAGAATCTACCAGTAATTGTGATTTTTGAATAATTGTGTTACGAATGGCAACATTCTCAGGATCAGCAGCTAAATTGCTAAACTCCAGGAAAAAGTCATTCATTAAACTACCAATAGCATTTTCAGACGGCTCTTGTAAAATAATTTCAACCCTACTAAAGACTTCTTCTTTTAATGATAGATACCCGAATTTATCATTAACTTCACGAAAGCGTTGATCTAATAAAAAATTTCGAACTCTTTCAATACTTTCGACCGTAACGCCAAGACCCAGTTGTCCTTCAGGAAGCGTAAGCGGATCTGAAGCACTTGTAATCACCCTTTGACGGGTGTAGCCCAAAGTATTGACATTGGCAATGTTATGACTGGTAGTATCCATACCAAGCTGATTCGCCCAAATTGCTTTTCGCGCCGAATTCAAAGCCTGTAAAACACTAGACATTTCTTTCCTTACAGTTTTTTATTCAAAATAGCTGATTCACCGTTCATTTTCCGACGCGGATGATATACCGCATCAGCCAAATTTTTACCTTGTAAATGTTTTAATGTGTTTTTGATAAGTGAAATTGAATTATAAATTAATAATTTATTATTTCTTTTAACCTTATCAATCTCTTTTGCTAACGATTTTAATTGATTTAGATAGCCCAATGAATTAGATAATTCCTTGCCATCGAAAATGAGAGTGATAGCATTTTCTATTGAAATATGCGCAAATTTTTCATTCTGTTTAATTGCTTCCCAAAGTGATTTCCACTGTGATTCTATTTTTTGTATCTCTTCCATGCAATTTAATTGTTTTTCTGCGAGAGCAACTACCTGATCATTTTCTCCAGAAATCAACGCTTGTTGTTGTTGATAAAGTAAATCTTTTAATCGAGAAAAAAGTTGAACGCGTTTTTCCAGGAGTGTATAAATAACTTTTCCCTGTTCCATATTTTCTCCTTCCATAGACTCATTTTGAATAATCGGAATTATTTGTATTTTCTTTAATAAATAAAACGTTCAAAGGTTAGAATATTCCTAAGATCAAACCATGAATGTTTAAATTCAAAGACAAAAGGAGTGTTCAAAAAAAGATTACCCGAGGAAATCTTAATATTGAAACATCTAATCTCTCCTACTATTAAAATGTTTTACATCATATTGTGTGGGAAATATATAAGTTAAAATCCCTCAGCCAATAAAAAATCTACCTGGCGGGATTCAAAATCTACATTTTTCACAATAATTCTGACCTCATCACCCAGTCGATAAACCCGGTTAAATTCCTTGCCGGTTAAAGAATAAGTTTTTTCGTCATAAATATAAAAATCATCTTGCATGTCTTCAATCCGGACTAATCCTTCAATAAGATAAGGAATAATTTGCACAAAAATTCCATAGGCAGTAACGCCAGAAATAATGCCTTCAAACTCCTCTCCAACATGATCGGCGATCCATTCCACTTGTTTTAACTTTATACTTTCACGTTCGGCGTCTAATGCTACTCGCTCCCGTTCTGAACTTATATCCGCAACTTTTTTCAAATGCTTCTTTAAACTACGAAGTTGTTTTAAAGAAACCGGATTATCATACATTTTCAACAACCGATGAACCATTAAGTCGGGATAACGGCGGATAGGAGAGGTAAAATGTGTATAATAATCGAAAGCTAATCCAAAATGCCCAATGTTTTTAATTGAATAATTAGCTTTCATCATAGTGCGTAAAGCCACTTCCTTAATCAAAATCTCATCTCTGGTTCTGGCAACCGAATGTATAATTTCCTGAAATTGCTTAGGTGTAACTTGCCTGGGAATGACTACCGGATGACCCAAAGCATTTAAGAAATGTTGAAAATGATCTAATTTCTCGGAATCAGGACGTTCATGAACTCGATAGATAAATGGACGTGGCTTACCTTTCTCACTAATTCTTTGAATGTGTTTGGCCACCGTCTGATTGGCCATCAGCATGAATTCTTCAATGAGTTCATGACTCTGTAAATGTTCAATAGGTGTTATTTTTACCGGTCTTCCTAAATGATCTAATTCAAAGCGCACTTCTGGTGTTTCAAAATCTATGCTTCCTTTAGATAGCCGAATTTGGCGCAATTTTTGACTAAAATCTCGCATCTCACGTAAAACTACTGCATAAGGATCATCTGAATGGAGATCATCAATAATAGACTGAACCTCTTCATATGTAAATCTTCGTTTGCTCTGAATGATCGACGGCTTAAGGACATAATCTGTTACATCACCATTTTCATTGATATTCATAATACAACTGAAAGTCAAACGGGCTTTGTGCGGCTGAAGACTGCAAAGCTCGTTAGAAAGTCTTTCCGGGAGCATGGGAACTACTCGGTCAACCAGGTAAACACTTGTACCACGCTTGAGTGCTTCCTTATCAATCTCCGATCCTTCATTGACAAAAAAACTGACATCAGCAATATGCACACCCAATTGGTATTGTCCGTCAGGAAGTTTAGTAAGAGAAATGGCATCATCAAAATCTTTAGCATCGGGTGGATCTATGGTAAAAATTAATTCGTCCCGTAGATCCAGACGTTCAGCCAGCATCTCGGGAGTAAGTTTGAATTTTATTCTCTCCGCTTCTTCAATTACCTTTCGCGGAAAATGCAAAGGTAACTCAAAGTCACGAACCAGGCTTGCCACATCTACACCAGGTTCATCCGGGTAGCCTAAAATTTCAATGATCCGACCTTCCGGATTTAAAGCGGAAGTCTCCCATTTCAGGAATTCTACTACAACCTTTTGTCCATCTTTGGCATTAAGATCATTTTTAGGCTGAACATAAAAATCCCGGTAAACTTTCATATTATCAGGTACCACAAAGCCATAATATTCACTGCGGTGGTATGTTCCAACAAAAGTCGTCCGAGCCCTACGTAACACTGAAACCACCTGGCCTTCTTTGTTCTTGCCTCGAGAAACAGCAAATAGTTGTACTTCCACTAAATCACCATTCAAAGCAGTATTCAAATATTGCGCTGGAATAAAAATTTCATCACCTGTTCTCTCATCCAATACAAAACCAAACCCTTTTCGGGTTAATTGAATAGTACCACGAACGCGATGCAATACCGACGGAACTGTATACCGTCGACCTTTTATACGGACAATTTTCCCACTCTTTAATAGCTCCTGAAGGGCTTCACGATACAAATAATAGGTAGATTTACTTACATTCAAACTCCGCGAAATTTCTTTTGTTGTATAACTTTTTCCCCGCTTTTTTTGAAGAAAATTTAAAATTTTTTCCAGGTAAGGATTTTGTTTATTTTTTAACACATTTCTCTTATTGGTGTTCTTTTTCTTTTGGTTCATAATTGTGCTCTTACAATTCGGTCTATTTTTTGGTAATCTTGTATAAATTCAATTTGTTTAAAATGATGGCGACTTAGCAACCCCTGGATTTTTTTTCTTTGATTATATCCAATTTCCGAATAGAAAACACCTTCTTGTTTTAAAAGGAGAGGGAGATTCGGTATAAATTCCCGAAAAAAATCCAATCCGTCCGGGCCGGCAAACAATGCCCGCTCAGGTTCATACCGGGACACTTGTGGATGAAGTTGGTCACGATCTTTTTCTGCTACATAGGGAGGATTACTCACAATGAAGTCAAATTTTTTTTGGAGGGTTATCAGCTCCTTTCTTGCATCAAGAGCTTTAAATTCAATTTGCTTTACATTCAATCTTTCAGCATTTTCTCTGGCTAATTCAATCGAACTTTCACTTATGTCTACTGCGGTTACCCGGCATTCTGGACAAAAATGGGCAAGGCTTATGGCAATATTCCCACTCCCCGTTCCCACATCCAGAATCTCGACTTCACGGTCCTCTCTATTTTTAATTTCCTGTAAAACATTTTCTACTAACAACTCAGTTTCATGACGCGGAATAAATACCTGCGGGGTTATCTTAAATTTCAAGCCTATAAAATCATATTCACCTAAAATATATTGAACAGGCTCATATCTGGATCGGCGCTTAATATATTCACGAAATTGGGCTAATTCTTTGCTATTAAGCATCTGATTAAAATTTAGATAAAGATCCAGACGGCAACAGCTAAGCACATGGCTTAAAAGTAATTCAGCACTCAAGCGGGGTTCTGGTACACTTTGGGATTTGAAATATTCTATTGTCCAATTCAGTACTTTCTTTATGGTCCAGATTTCAGACATAGTTAAGGAAGGAAAACAAAAATAGCAATTAAATATATATATAATTTATTATTTAATTAATCTTCAATATAAATTGATGCTCAAAAATTTCGACTTACCTTTTAAAACAATAAAATTCACTTTTCAAATAACCTCAGTTTTAAGTATCTCTTCTTGTTCATTTAATTGTAATTCATCAATAATTAGATCTAAATCCCCTTCCATAATTTCTTGAAGTCGATAAAGCGTCAAATTGATACGATGGTCTGTTACACGGCCTTGCGGGAAATTGTAAGTGCGAATTTTTTCACTGCGGTCACCTGACCGAATAAAAGATCTCCTTTGATTGGTGATCTTTTCTTGTTTTTTACGCATTTCCAGGTCATAAAGCCTGGCTTTTAATACCTTCATTGCTTTAGCTTTATTCTTATGTTGCGATTTTTCGTCCTGGCAGGTGGCCATAATGCCGGTTGGAATGTGAACAATCCTAACTGCTGATTCTGTTTTATTCACATGCTGCCCGCCATGACCCGAAGCTCTAAAAACATCTATTCTAAGATCATTGGGGTCAATTTCAATTTCTGTATCTTCCACTTCTGGAAGTACCACTACCGACGCTGCTGAAGTATGGATACGCCCCTGGGCTTCAGTTTCAGGAACCCGCTGTACACGGTGGACTCCACTTTCGTATTTCAAACGGCCATAAGCACCTTTGCCAGAAATTAAAAAAATCACTTCCTTAAATCCGCCACGTTCTGAAAAATTGGCATCTAAAATCTCAGTTTTCCAACATTTTCTCTCACAGTATTTTTGATACATTCGGAAAAGATCTCCAGCAAAAATACCGGCTTCATCTCCTCCGGTACCTGCCCGAATTTCCACAACCACATTCTTATCGTCATTTGGATCAGCAGGAATTAACAACCGCTTAATCTCTTTCGCTAATTGCTCCATCTTATTTTGCAATTCGTGGAGTTCATCTTTAGCAAACTCCCGAAACTCTTCGTCTTTTTCTTCCCGTAATAAATTTTCCACATCCTCTATTTGTTCTTTAATCTTTACATACTCCTGACCCTTTTTGATGATGGGTTCAATCTCAGCGAATTCTTTAGCCAGTTGGGCATATTTTTCCCTGTCGGAAACAATTTCCGGTTTACCCATTAGTTCATTAATCTCGTCGTAACGCTTTTTAAGTGCTTTTAACTTTTCAATCATTTGACATTCTTCATTTTTATAATTCAGGCCAACTCGTTTAAAGTCATTTCTTTCTCGGGCTTTTTCAACAGATGCTCATAAGGCTCACCACGGGCAGCTTTTAACGCAATAATAGCAACTTCCAACATGCTGTCATCCGGCTCGCGTGTGGTAATCTTTTGCAAAGCTAATCCTGGGGAAATCAAAATCTTCACAACGGGATGGTCCGGTTTCTTTGCAGAAGCTTTGATGGCTTCGTATGATAACCCGCCCACCAGAGGCACCAAAGGTAAATGCGTTGCCAAACGAATCAGCAAGTTAATGTTCCCATGGAAAATCAAAATAAAAGAATCCAGAATGCTAAAGAAAAACAAACTGATGAGCATCACCATGACCAGAAAGCTGGTACCACAGCGTGGATGCAAAGTTGTATAAGGACGGGCAGTCTCCACGGTAAGTTCTTTATTAGATTCGAAGGCGTAAATAGTTTTATGTTCGGCCCCGTGGTACCGGAATAGCCGTTTAATATCCTTCAACAAAGAAATCAAATAAATATAGCCTAAAAAAAGTATAATTCTAATAGTACCGGCCACTAAATTAAAAGCAAAAGCATCTCTTTCAATGTTAAACAAATGGGTAGTAGCAAATAAAGGAAATGCGAAAAATAGAGCAATACCAAGAGTAAGTGCTAATGTCACGGTCATAACCACAGAAAATGTGCTCATGCCATTGGATTTTTTCTTTTCTTTCCGACGGCTTTTTTTCAATAATTTTCCTTCCAGCTCTTTTCTGTGCCTTTCAGCTTCTTCTACATCCTTTATTGCTACATCCGCAGAAAAATTCAGATGTTTAATGCCCAGTACCATAACTTCAATAAGAATAATAGCGCCCCTTAAAATGGGAATATTCAACCATTTCTTCCGTTGAATAAAAGATTTATATTCCTGAATTTTTAGAACAATTTCGCCGTTCATTCTTCGCACAGCCGTAGCAATTCTATCCGGAGAACGCATCATCACACCTTCGATAACTGCCTGACCACCAATTGGCATAATTTTCTCTTCAGATTCATCTTGTAGTTTATAACTCACCGTTAAATTATCCTTTTTTCATAATAATAATTTATTAACCCTTTACATCAAAGATTTCTCGGAAATAAATAAAAAACGGAATACCTTTTGTTAAAGGCATTCCGTTAAATAAAACTGTAATTATAAGTCAGCTAACGTTTTTGACCGTATTTTTTCAAGAATTTTTCAACGCGTCCAGCCGTGTCGATCAATTTCTGTTTCCCAGTAAAGAAAGGATGGCAATTAGAGCAAATTTCTACGGACAAAGTATCTACTGTTGATCGAGTCACGAAAGTATTTCCACAAGCACAGGTCACTTTTGTCATTTTATATTCCGGATGAATACCTTTTTTCACACCAAACCTCCTGATATTATTATTTTAAACAGCCAAAATTTAAATGAATATTTAAATTATTGCAAGCAGACAAATATTTTCTTTTATTTTCTATCCGGAATATACATCTCTCCTAAAAATATGAAATAAGTTATTACAAAATAGATTATAAGGCTGAATCTTTTACCATTTTCTAAGAACTCATGGAATCCAGGAAATCGTCATTGCTACGAGTATGACGCATTTTATCAAGCAAAAATTCCATCGCTTCAATGGGGTTCATTTCGTTAAGTAATTTTCTTAAAACCCATACACGGGAGAGTTCTTTTTTCGATAGCAGTAATTCTTCCTTACGGGTACCTGAGCGATTAATATCGATTGCAGGAAATATACGTCTATCAGCCAATCTTCGATCCAGAACAATTTCCATATTTCCAGTTCCTTTAAATTCCTCAAAAATCACTTCGTCCATTCTTGAACCAGTTTCGATGAGAGCTGTGGCCAGTATAGTAAGACTGCCACCTTCTTCAATATTTCGGGCTGCACCAAAGAAACGTTTCGGCCTTTGTAAGGCATTTGAATCCACACCACCTGAAAGAATTTTTCCACTATGTGGCACTACTGTATTATGAGCTCGCGCCAGGCGGGTAATACTATCAAGTAAAATAACCACATCTTTACCATATTCGACTAAACGTTTTGCTTTTTCCAATACCATATCCGCAACTGTAACGTGCCGGTCGGCTGGTTCATCAAATGTCGAAGAAATTACTTCTGCCTTTACATTTCGTTCCATATCTGTAACTTCTTCAGGTCGTTCATCAATCAATAAAACGATAAGAATAATTTCTGGATGGTTGGAAGTAATCGCATTTGCAATTTTTTGTAAAATAACTGTTTTACCAGCCCGGGGTGGTGAAACAATTAACCCCCGCTGCCCTTTCCCTATGGGTGTCAACAAATTCATAATCCGCATGGTGTATTCTTTTGGATTAGTTTCTAAATTAATACGTTCTTGCGGATAAATGGGGGTTAAATTATCAAAGAGCGCGATATCACGCTTCTTTTCTGGAGCCTCAAAATTGACCGCCTCAACCCTAAGCAGGGCAAAAAAACGCTCATTGTCTTTTGGCGGGCGTATCTGACCAGATACAGTATCGCCTGTACGTAAATCGAATCGCTTAATTTGTGATGGTGATACATAAATATCATCTGGACCAGGTAAATAATTAAATTTTGGAGAACGCAAAAAGCCGTACCCATCTGGTAATACTTCCAATACGCCCTCAGAAAAAATTAATCCTTCCTGAGCTGTCTGTTCTTCTAAAATTTTGAAAATCAATTCCTGTTTTTTCATACCAGATGTTCTCTGTATGCCCAACTCCTGAGCAACTTGCGCTAATTCTGAAATTTTTAGTGATTTTAATGAATCCAAATCCAACATAAATTTTCACCTCATATATTTATTAATCATACTATTATTAATTTCTTGGATCAAGTCACAACACCAATTGGGTGATGAAAAAGAGGAATTATCTACGAAGCACTAGGAAGCCCTTTTTTTAGACATACAAATTTATCTTTAATATTTATTAAAATCAACAATTTTGTATTTTTTCAAAAACTCCCCAGCCAAATAATGAGATCCTATGATCAAAAGTACATCATTCAACCGCATTCTGCTAACGAAATATTCATAGCCTTTAGCAATGTCTTCGAATATAACTGGGGTTTCGGGCATGGTCGAAAAAGCTTTTTCTAAATAACTGGCAGATAACGCCTTCTCTGAAAAATTTTTTATTATCCCTACAAAATTCGTATTACGCGAGGTTATATCTGCAATTTTCTGAAAATCTTTATCTTTTGATAATCCTATTAGTGTAAATATCCTTTGCCCTCTTACATGTCTTCGTAAAAAATCAAAAACACATTCAAAACCCTGCGGATTATGCGCAACATCTAATATCACCAAAGGACATTGTTTTATAATTTCTAATCGTCCTGGCCAAAATGCCTTAGCTAATCCATTCCGAATATCTTTTTCATCCACTTTAAAATCTGGTAAATGACATATGGCAAATGCACTTAATGCAGCATTTTTAATCTGATGCAGCCCTGGCATGCGAATATTTAAATCCTGAAAAGAAATACTTCCAAAATCTAATGTAAAACAACTTCCAGTGAGTTCTTCTCTAATATTCTGAATTGCTTCTTCTTTCAATACTAAAAATGGTGCATTTTTCACTTTACATCGCTGCTTAATTACCTCCAGGATTTCAGGTAGGCTATTATTAGTCAAGCATGGTATGCCCCGTTTAATGATGCCAGCTTTTTCTGCGGTAATTTGATCAATATGTTTTCCCAGAAACTGCTGATGATCATAACCGATTGGCGTTATTATAGTTAGGATAGCCTTAACAAGATTTGTTGCATCCAGGCGCCCGCCAAGCCCAGTTTCCACAACCACAATATCAACCTGTTTCTCAGCAAAATATCGGAAAGCAATAGCTGTGGTTGCTTCAAAAAATGTTGGGCGTATTTTATCGATTATCGGACGCAATGTTCGAGTATACTCCACAACGGTTTTCCAAGAAATCAACTTATCATCAACTCGAATCCTTTCAGTAAAATCCACTAAATGCGGTGAAGTATAAAGTCCTACACGGTAACCCGCCGATTTTAAAATAGAATAAATAAATGCAGCAGTCGAACCTTTCCCATTAGTACCGGCAATATGAATTGCTGGGAATTTTTCTTGTGGATTACCTAAATAATCCAATAAGTGACCAATATTTTTTAATCCTAATTTGATCCCTCTATACTGGAGATTATACAAATATTGGATAGTCTGTTGATAACTCTTCATTATATTTACTTGATAATTACCTGTCTAACCAGAATTCCATTAACTTTCTGAAAAAATATTTCTATTTTTGGGAATTCTCATCTATTGATTTCGCTGAAGGCAATAAGCCAGAATTTTCATCACTCTTAAATTAATTTGCCAATAACAAATCCTACTAATAATCCAACAAGAAAAACAATAGTTAAAACCCGATAATTCAAAACATCTCGACTATAACCTTTTTTAATAGCAATAACAGAAACAAAGTAACCCAACGCATTTAGCAACCAATAAAAAGGTAATGCCAGAACTTTCGCAACTAATGGTCCAACCACAGGAATCAAGGCTATCATGTTCAACAAACCGATAAAAGCTTGACTAATAAGACCAAAGATGATAGCCATAAATGTAATAACTTTTTTATCCAGTCCCAAAGATATGCCAATAATAACAAAAATTGTAATGCCTAACCAAACGAGGATTATCTTTCGGAAGGAGTAAATAAATTTCCAAATACTAAAAATTGCTTTACTAATATTTTTCAGTGTTTCTCTATCCTGTCGCATTGTGTACAAGTTGCTCACTTACTTTTCCGAAACGCCTCTCTCGCTTCAGGAAATTGATCAATGCATCGCAAAATTCTGCTTTTCGGAAATCCGGCCACAAAGTGTGGGTTACATAAATCTCTGTATAAGCCAGTTGCCAGAGTAAATAATTACTTATTCTCATTTCACCGCTGGTGCGAATCAAAAGATCAGGATCGGGTAAATCACTTGTCCAAAGGTGAGCCGAAAAGACTTGTTGACTGATTTCTTCAGGATGCAGTAAACCACTCTTTACTTTCATGGCAATTTGTCGAACTGCTTCTAGTATCTCCTGCCGCCCACCATAACTTAAAGCCAAATTCAAAATCAGCCCTGAATTATGCCGCGTACGTTCAATACCAAACATTAATTCATCAAATGCTTGCTTGGGCAAATCTTCTAAATTTCCAATTGCACGTAAACTAACATTTTTACTATCAAGTTCATCAATTTCATTACGAATTGTATTCACTAGCAATTTCATGAGAGCAGATACTTCCTGTTTGGGTCTGCCCCAATTCTCTTTCGAAAATGTATATAAAGTTAAAACTTTTATACCCAGTTCTCCTGCTATTTCGACTACAGCACGAACTGACTTCACACCTTCACGATGACCTACTACTCTTGGCAAACCCCTACGTTTAGCCCAGCGTCCATTACCATCCATAATGATAGCTACATGTTTAGGTAAAACGGCTCCGGAATTCAATAATTTCTCAATTTCTCGCTTCTTGATTTCCAAAACGCCCATTTTCTTCTTTTTCTTTAATTTATAAATTGCTATTGGCTATACCAAAATATTGTTTAGAAAATAATTATCAACCTTTAATTCCGAAATTGATCCTAAATTTAATCAATTTTAAATAATTTTTTTAACATATTATTTTATTCTATTAGAAAAGTTTTGTTTCGACTAATCGCACGAATTTTAATTTTCTTTTTTAAATTTAAATAATTAATTCGCCGAAAGACTAGAATAAAATGTTAATATTCTTTACTTTATTTTTATTAAACATTTTTACCACATTATTATTTGCATCATCACTAATACATTGCCATCAATTAGTGGTTGAATAATGTTATTTTTAAAAAACAGTTTTTCAAAGGTAAAAGAAAAGACTTTACCAATAAATAAAAACACAAATAATTCTTTCATTACTGAAGCGAAAATTAATAATCATATATTTATTACTTTTTAATATTCTTACAGGCAAAAAAATGATTAAATCAGTTAAAAGTTTAGTCTTTTTTACTTTTCAAATTCAGGGTATGTTCCTGGCAACATCATAGGCAACGGCTTTCCGGGGTTTTCAATAAACATTTGAATATAATTTAAACTTTGCTGATCTATTTTCGAAGCTTTTAAAGGAGCAAAAGAAGGAAACAAATCTAACAAACTTCTATTTTTAGGAATTTCCACAATCTCTATTAATTCATCTAATCCAAGTCCTGCTTGTTGTTTGGCAACAGCAATGGCGGTAAACAATCCGCCGATTTTATCTACCAAACCAATGTTTTTTCCATCAATACCCGAATAAAAACGTCCTTCAGCGATTTCCCTTACTTTCGTTTCCGAAATGTTTCTTCCCCGAGCTACCTTTCCCACAAATTTGTCATACATTTTCTTAATGAGATATTCCACTTGCTGCCTTTCTTCCCGGTTCAAATTTCTTGCCGGGATACGGGCACCAATAATGGGCAAGGTGATTCCGAATCCCAGATCAGCGTGCTTTCCCCTGGTAACTACATCGGAGGTCATGCCCAATTTTTTGCTGAATCCTTTATCATATATCCATCCGCCGATGACACCAATTGACCCTGTTATCGTGTTTGGTCCAGCCACAATCTGATTTCCATACATCGAAATCCAGTATCCGCCTGAACCAGCTACCTGCCCCTGGCTGATAATAACCGGTTTTTTTTCTTTACATTTTTTCAGTGCTTCTGCAACCATGTCACTGGCCATACCATCTCCTCCGGGTGAATCTACTCTGAAAACCACTGCTTTTATCGCTGAGTTCTTTGCCAACTTCAAAAAAACCTTCTCCAGCCAGCGCGCTCGAATCCCACGGTCCAAAGCACATTCACCTAAACCATATACTACGGCAATCTGAGGTTTCTGTCCCCATTGATCTGATAAAATCAAATCATTCAGAAGATTTTTCGAAGAAATGGATTGCAATTTTCTTCCGGCAAAATGTGTCAGCACATCTTCTTTTGCCGACCACCTGGCCAGGGTATCCACCAAGCCCATTTCCAGGGCTTTCTCAGGCAAGAAAAACACTTCATCATCAACCAAATGATCAAATTCTTCTGGACGCATTCCACGAGACTGGCAAACATCGCTACGAACCAGTTCATACCAATCATCGACAAAAGCCTGGCGTTGTTGGCGGTCGGGATCGGACATTTTATCCCGACTTAATACCTCAGCCGCCGATTTATATTTGAAAAAACGCCACTCATCGAATCCTAATCCTAACTTTTGGAGTGTTCCTTTAAAATAAGTATTTCCCAATGTGAAGCCTGGTAAC
>CAYLYM010000074.1:0-19118 GCA_964387645.1 uncultured Calditrichaceae bacterium
ATTATCTTCGGTATTCCATCTATGTGTATCTAACCAAGAAATCGTTTTGAAAATTCTAATGAGCAGTTCCTTGTTTTTTATTTTTATTTTTTCCATTCTAGTACCTCGCCCACGATTTCACTTAACTCGTTCATATCCGTATTGCGTATATCTTCCAAATTTTGGGGTATATCCGCAGTACTGCGGATATACATCCCTCTGGATGCATTCATATTTCTTCCACCTCCAAAATGCTGTCAAGTGGGCTTCTTATCCTTGCTATACTTGCCTTACTTACATGAGTATAAATTTCCGTTGTTTTACTACTCTTATGTCCCAGTATCTCCTGAATGTATCTTAAATCAACACCGCTCTCAAGGAGATGTGTTGCAAATGAATGCCTTAAAGAATGAGCTGAAACTTCCTTTTTAATCCCTGCCTTTTCACATGCATGCTTGAAAATTGCCTGAACAGTCCTTGTTGAGATATGCTTTCCCGGTATAGCACCTTCAAAAAGCCATTTTTCTGGTCTGTATTGGTCATAATATTTTCTTAAAACAACCAGAGCGCTTTTGGAGAGAATTGTATATCTGTCCTTTCTCCCCTTGCTTCTTCTTATATGAATTACTCCTCTTTCTGCATCTATATCTTCAGATTTGAGCTTCACAAGCTCTCCAACACGCAATCTCCCGGAATACATAAGCATTAAAATAACTTTATGTTTTATATTGGTGGTAACATCCAGAATCCTCTTCACTTCTTCTTTACTTAATACCACCAGTAGTTTCCTGTCTTTTTTGGGACACTTTATTTCAAAAATAAAGTCTTTCTTTAATACTTATCCATAATAAAATTTTAAAGCATTCATAATGATGTTCAAAGTAGATGCAGCAACTTTCTTTTGATTTACCGCATAATAAAGATATTCCTTAATATCTTCATTCTTTATCTCATCTGGTCTCTTTCCAGAAAATAAAAGGAAATCCCTATTAATTTCTATGTATGAGTTGATTGTCTTTCTTTAATATTTCCTTATAGAAAGTTCCTTCTATAATGAGATAGGATAAAGATCAACAACAAAATTTTCACCAAAAAGAGAATATAGTTTTATTATTAAATCTTCACTGTAAGGAGCTTCCCAATATTTTCCTTTAGGATTCCATCTTCTTCCAGAAATCATTTTTATCTTCCTTATTAACTCTTGATTGTAAGGAATACGAATTATAACCTTTTTGTTTTTACCAAACTCAATTTTCACAACAGGGATTTTGTCTTCCCTTGCCATTCTATTAAAAGTATCCCGCCAAGGTGGGACTATTTTTAAATATTTTGCAGTCTCCTCAAGGGTCATTATTTCTCCAAAACCTTCCATCATAGGTTTAACTCCTTTTGTGTCTGCCAATAATTATCATCGTTAACATAATATAATGCTATATAGCAAAGAAAATTAAAAAGTCAAGTCCATTTCCAAAAAATTTTCCCTTTTCAGGATGGGTGTGGGTAAGTCTATCAATCAAGAATTGGGGAAAGAGAGAGTTTTATTTTTCCTGCTTTCTCCCTTGTGCGGACAAGTCGGAAGGATACTTTTAAGGAGTTTGAAACAGCCATCAAAATGGTTCGAAGAGTGATTACTCTGGTGAATGAGAAAAAATCTGCTGTTCCACTTGATAGAACCACCAACACCGGCCAGCCAGTTGCACTTTGGAAACCAGGTGATTACCCGCAAAATGCTACTGTTGAAGTAAAACCCCAAAGGGATTGCTTCGCCGAAGGCTGTCTTATTTAAATCCATTACCAGATGCTTGCGATCGGTTTAGCCAATTCGGGGCTTTTGCTTTGTAAAACAACCGGAAGTAAAGATTAATTCCCAGAAAAAAGATAGCTGTACCATAGTCTCCAAGCAAATTAACCCAAAAATTGGATGGACAACATTATTCTTCCTGATAACCAGGGACATTTCTCAATAAATCTTTTACAGATTCAGGTTTTCGGATGAGAGTATGTGAATTGCCATCAACTAATACCTCAGCCGGATAAGGCCGGTTATTATAATGAGAGCACATGGAAAAACCATAGGCACCCGCATCTAATATTACGGCAATATTACCCGGTTTTATCTCTGGATATTCTCTCTCTCCAGGATGAATATCAGAGTTTTCACACACCTGACCGGTAAATAGATAATGTTGCTTTTTGTTTTTAGAGGGGCCATCGATAAGTATTCTATGGTAAGCTTTGTACAACGCCGGGCGTAATAAAGTATTCATTCCAGCATCCAGACCGACAAATTTACGATAACTCTTTTTGACATGATTTACACGGGAAATTAAAACACCTGCGTTTCCTACCAGGTACCTACCTGGTTCAATCACCAACTCTGGATCACCCAGGCGATATTTCTTCACGTTGTCATAAAATGCTTCGCTAACCAATTTGAAAGTATGGTCGAGATCTATTTCTTCTTCTTCCTCAGTATAGGGAATTCCAAACCCACCTCCAATATTGATAAACTCAAACCTAATATTCAAGCCTTCCAGTGCTTCTCCGGCAATAGCGCACAGTTTTTGGGTAATTTCGGCAAAATAAAGTGGTTCTAAAATATTTGAACCGGTCATCATGTGGATACCGAATCGCTTTATTCCGGCTTCCATGGCCTTCTGATACGCTGTGCGGGTTTCCTCGTATGGAATGCCAAATTTAGCATCTGTTCCGCCAGTAACGATGCCTTCGAATCCGCCACGCCCGATACCTGGATTAATTCGAAAAGAAATCAATTCCGGTTTGGCGATGGAAACCACTTCTTCCAGGCGGTGGTAATCATCTAAATTCAAAATGATTCCGGACTGAATGGCGGCCTGAAAATCGGCATGGCTTTCATAATTTCCCGTATAAGTGGATTTCTCCATGGGGAAACCCACCTTTTGAGCAATATAAATTTCTCCCGGACTGCTGCAATCCGCACCAAGACCTTCTTCCTTAAGAATATTCAACAAATGCGGATTACTATTTGCCTTTATAGGATATTGAATTCGATATTTTTTGAAATAGCGTTGAATAGATTGTTTTAACTTTCGAACATTTGAGATAATCTGTTTTTTAGAATAGGCGTAAAAAGGTGTTGGATATATTTGCGTTAATTCCTTTACTGATAAATTTTCAATAAATAACTGTCCATTATGATCTCGGCGAACCATGTTATGCTCCCTTTTGGTCATTTATGAAAAATGCTGCATGGAGACGTTCCACACTCTCTTTTAACTGAGATTCTGGCACCACTAGACTCAAATTTACATTCGACGTGCCAAAGGTGATCATTTCAATAGAAATGCCATCCAATGCCGAAAAAACTTTGTTAAGAAAATGTGGCGAAGATTTTATATTATGGCCAATTAAAGAAACAATTGCCATATTTTTGGTAACCTTAACTATTGAAAATTCACTCAATTCCTGCACAATTTCATCTTTAAACTGACTATTATCAATAGTTAAGGAAACACTTATTTCAGAAGTAGAAATTAAATCAACCGATATTTTATGCCTGGCAAACACATCAAATATTCTCTCCAGAAAACCGTATGCCATTAGCATTCGCGTTGACTCTACCGTTAAAATCATAATTTTCCCTCGAAAAGCAATCGCCTTACAAACACCAGGCCTTTTACTTTCATACGTTATGGTTGTACCTTCATCTTCAGGTTTAAGAGTATTTTTCACAATCACAGGTATTTTCTTATCCATAGCGGGTTGTATGGTACTGGGATGCAAAACTTTAGCACCAAAGTACGCTAATTCCGCCGCCTCTTGAAAAGACAGATCCCTTTGAGTAAATGCTTCTTTAACAATACGCGGATCGGCTGTCATAACTCCGCTTACATCTGTCCATATTTCAATAGTTTCGGCATTCAATGCATATCCCAATAGTGCTGCTGTGTAATCACTTCCTCCACGTCCCATCGTGGTCGTTAAACCTTCGGTAGTTGAACCGATGAAGCCTTGTGTAACAATAATTTCATGTTCATTTAGCAGGGGATGGAGCAAACCATCTGTTAATTCTACCAGCCGTTCTCGATTTGGGATGGCCGAGCCAAACTGATTGTTTGTTTTCATTACTTTGCGAATATCGAACCAAATACAATCTTTTTGAATAGATTGCAAATAATTAGCAAAAATTCGAGTTGATATTAACTCGCCGTGGGCAACAATTGCATCCTTTGCTCGTGGAGTGATTTCCCTAAGATAATAAATTCCCAGTAAAAATATTTCAACCCTAACAAAATAATCTTTAATCTGCTTTTTCAAAGTCTGGTTTTTTTCTAATCCTAAATCTTTTATAATCCCCTGATGTTGTTTTTCGAGCTTATTTTTAATCTCACTTACTTTTTTCATTTCTCCTTTTGAAGCCAGATCAACCATTTCTAACAGTGCATCTGTTGTGCCGGCGGTCGCGGAGAGAACCACAATCTTTTGCCCGGGTTCACCCTCCAAAATTTCTCCTACCCTACGCATGGCAACGGCATCTTTTACAGAGGTTCCACCAAACTTTAAAATTTTCATTCAGCATACCCTCTTTTTTAATTATTATTAAATAATAAACCAATATCCACCATTATTTACAATAAAAATAAAATTATAAAAAATGATTTGACAAATTAATAATATAATATTATTTTTTATGAATACAAGGGGCGAATTATGAAAAATATGGAATTAACATACCATAAAGAATTGACTATGATTTTACCAACAACGAAACCAGAAGATTTCTGTGGGGGCTGAAGTACGGTTGAAAATAGATTATTCATAAATCAAACATAAACCGGCTTCAGCAAAGAAGCCGGTTTTTTTATATACTCGAAATTTTAATAATTGGAGGTAAACATAAAAGTTAACAAAAACATTTTTTGTTCTAACTAAAATTTCAGGTAAAGAAGAATGAAAATTATCAAATTTGGTGGTAGTTCGGTTGGTACTCCGGATATGGTCAATCGTGTTATTGATATTATTCAGGATAATCTGAACAAGGGATTTACATTTGCTGTTATTTTCTCAGCTTTTAAAAAAGTAACAAACCAACTCATTTCGGCTGGTGAATTAGCAGCCCAGGGTAAAGCATCGTATCAGGAAATTTTTCGAGAAATAGAAAATCGACACATTGATACTGTTCGCCAGCTCATTTCTGCCAGAAACCAGAGTAAAGTTCTTTCTCATCTTATCAGTGAATTAAATGAATTGCAAGATGTCCTTCATGGTATTTACCTGGTCAAAGAGATTTCTCCGCGTACCATGGATTTTGTGATGAGCTTCGGCGAAAGATTCTCAGCCTATATTATTAGCGAGGCTCTGCTGGATCGGAGCATCGATTGTGAGTATTTAGACGCCCGGAACTTGGTAAAAACGGATAATCATTTTGGAGCCGCCAAAGTTAAATTTGAAATTACAAATCAGAATATTCGAGAATATTTTAAGTCACATCCAAGGTTACAGATTATCACGGGATTCATTGGCTCTACTTTGAATAACGAAACCACCACATTAGGAAGGGGTGGATCAGATTTTACTGCTTCCATTTTCGGAGCAGCTCTGAATGCCTCAGTGATCGAAATCTGGACTGATGTAGATGGCGTAATGACGGCCGATCCTCGGAAGGTGGAAAAAGCTTTTACCATACCTCACCTCACCTTCGAAGAAGCTATGGAGTTATCTCATTTCGGTGCTGAAGTGGTTCATCCGGCTACCATGCAGCCAGCTCTTGAAAACAAAATACCTATTCGAATTAAAAATACTTTTAATCCTTTGGCTGAAGGTACTTTAATCAGTAATACTGTTCCTACCACAAGCCGTATCATTAAAGGTTTATCTTCGATCGATGATATTGCACTTATTAATGTTATCGGCAGCGGCATGATAGGTGTAGCGGGCATAGCTCAGAGAATTTTTGGTGCACTCGCAAGGAAATCCATAAATATTATTCTCATTACCCAGGCTTCTTCAGAACACTCTGTTTGTTTTGCCGTTTTGCCATGGCATGCAGAAAAGGCCAAAAGAGCCATCGAAGAAGAATTTCGCACCGAAATTCAAGAGAAAAAAATTAATGATATTATTGTTGAAAAAGACCTATCAATCATTGCAGTGGTCGGAGAAAATATGCGGAAAACTCCTGGAATTTCCGGGAAAGTTTTCCAGGCTCTTGGAAAAAATGGTATCAACATCTCAGCAATCGCACAGGGTTCTTCTGAACTGAATATTTCCATGGTAGTATCCAAAACAGATGAAACCAAAGCATTGAACGCTATCCATGATGCCTTTTTCCTTTCAAATGTAAAAACAGCTAACATATTCCTGGTCGGGCCCGGATTAATTGGCGGCACTCTTTTAAAACAGATGAAAAATCAAAGGGACTACTTAAGACAGGAATATTCACTGCAAATGAATATTATCGGCATTACAAACACCCGGCGGATGCTCTTTAAAATAGACGGAATTGACCCTATGGAATGGGAGGTTGAATTATATGGCCGGGGGAAAGATGCAAATCTGGAAGAATTCATTGAGACCATGAAAGAACTGAATTTACCAAATAGTATCTTTGTTGATTGTACATCCAGTGATGAAGTAGTTGCAAAATATAAAGAAATTTTAAGTGCTAATATTTCCATCGTTACTCCGAACAAGAAAGCCAACTCTTCCAGCTATGATTTTTATCTTGATTTGCGACATACCGCTTTGAAACATAATGTCAAATTTGCTTATGAAGCCAATGTTGGTGCTGGTTTACCCATCATAAATACATTAAAAGATCTAATTTCTAGCGGCGATAAAGTGTTAAAAATTGAAGGTGTATTATCTGGAACCTTAAGCTATATTTTTAATACATTTAAAGAAGGAAAAACTTTTAGTGAAACGGTAAAGGAAGCCCAGGAAAAAGGTTACACCGAACCAGATCCCAGAGAGGATTTAAATGGTCTTGACGTGGCCAGAAAATTATTAATTCTTGCACGTGAGATTGGATTTAAAATAGAATTAAAGGATATAAAAGTAGAGAATCTGGTTCCAGAACCTGCCAGACAGGCTAAAACTGTTGAAGAATTTTTTGAAAAATTAAAAGAATTCGATGAAGTCTTTGAGCAGAGACGTAAGAGCGCTCAAAAAAAAGGTTGTGTATTACGTTATATTGCCCGTATCGAAGCAGGGAGAGCTGAGACGGCTTTGCGGGAAGTAGATGCTTCTCATCCTTTCTATTCCCTCTTCGGAAGTGATAATATATTAGCTTTTACCACCAAGAACTGTAAGGATCGCCCCATAGTTGTACAGGGACCTGGTGCAGGCGCAGAGGTTACCGCCGCCGGTGTTTTCGCTGATATTATTCGAATTGCAAACTATTTAAGTTAAATTAGATAATTATATTTTTCTTAACAAATTATGTTTACTTTTTAGTTTATTACGAAGATGCAAAACAAAGGATGAAAGGTAAATCCAAAAAACAAGATAATAGTGAGGATAAAAATGACAATAACAGAAAAAATACCCGTGGGAATTCTGGGAGCAACCGGGAGTGTCGGTCAAAAATTTATTGAGTTACTTACCGATCATCCTTGGTTTGATATTACCGAGGTTGCAGCTTCCGAAAAATCTGCTGGTCAGAAATACGGCCAACGGGTGAAATGGTTTTCTTCTAAACCTCTTCCCCAAAAGATTGCTCAGCTTACTCTAAAACCCTGTGAACCGAATTTAAACTGTCAATTGGTGTTCTCCGGATTAGACTCCAGTGTTGCCGGAGAGATCGAAACTGATTTTGCGACAAATGGTTATATTGTTGTTTCCAATTCCAGAAATCATCGCATGGACAGAGATGTGCCACTCCTGGTTCCCGAAATTAATCCTGATCACTTAGAACTTATTAAGACACAAAAATACAAAAACGGCTGTATTGTAACTAACCCGAATTGCTCCACTATAGGTCTGGTAATAGCTTTAAAACCACTACTTGATAATTTTGGATTAGAAAGTGTGAATGTCGTTACACTTCAAGCGTTATCAGGCGGAGGGTATCCAGGCGTACCCAGTCTGGACATCATAGAGAACGTTATCCCATATATTTCCGGGGAGGAAGCAAAGATGGAAAGTGAACCCAAGAAGATTTTTGGGACTTTATCTCAAGGCGAAATTCAAATGAGCAACATTCAGATTAGTGCTCAATGTAACCGAGTACCCGTTATTGACGGCCACTTAGAATGTATCCAGGTAAAACTAAAGAATTCTGCCAGTAGCGAAGAGATTAAGGCAGCTTGGCAAAATTTTTCTGGCGAACCGCAACGACTGGAACTGCCTATGGCACCTTTGAAACCTATTTACTATTTTGAAGAGGAAAACTACCCACAGCCGCGTCTTCACCGTAGTCTGGATAAAGGGATGGCAGTTTCGGTTGGGCGATTAAGGAAAGATTCACTGTTTGATTACAAGTTCATCGCTTTGTCACACAATACTATCAGGGGTGCCGCAGGCGGCGCCATACTTTGTGCAGAATTAATGAAAGCTAGAGGTTATTTCTAATGCAGAGTTCTGAAAGGATAAAAAATATCAGAACTAATCGAAAACAAAATCGGAATTCAAATCAATACGAAATTAGAGTATTTGCTCCCGCATCAGTTACCAACGTAAGCTGCGGATTCGATATAATGGGCTTTGCACTGGAGTGGCCTGGCGACGAGATCGTTTTACGTTTGAAAAAAGAACCGAATATTACTATTAAAAAAATAACTAACGATCAGGGTAAGCTACCCTTAGATCCTTACAAAAATACTGCTGGCCGTTCACTCATGGCACTGGCTGAACACCTGGGATTCAGTGATGGAATTGATATGGAAATTCATAAAAAAATGGCTATGGGGAGTGGATTAGGATCCAGCGCTGCCAGTGCAGTAGCCAGTGTTTATGCTTTGAATATGCTTTTAGACCAGCCTTTAGATAAAAAAGAGCTGTTGCCTTTTGCCCTGGAAGGCGAAAAATTAAGTAGCGGCGGTCATGTTCATGCAGATAACGTGGCTGCCTCCCTCTTTGGCGGATTTATCATTGTCAGAAGCCTGGAACCCATTGAAATTGTTAATATTGATTACCCGGAGGACCTGCATTGTGCCGTCATTCACCCACAAATTGAATTAAAAACCGCGGAAATGCGGCGGATTATTCGGCAGGAAATCACCCTCGGAAATGCGGTACAGCAATGGGGCAACATTGCTGGCCTGGTGGCTGGACTGATGAAAAAAGACTACGGTTTGATTAGCCGGTCGTTGCAGGATGTCATCATCGAACCAGTACGCTCTAAAGTTATTCCAGGATACGATGAGGTTAAAAAGGCAGCTATTTCTGCTGGTGCCCTGGGAAGTAGTATTTCTGGTTCCGGCCCATCTATTTTCGCTTTGTGTAAATCAAAAGAAATTGCATACAAAGCTGCGCAGGCCATGCAAAATGTTTACCAGAAAATTAATATAGAAAGTGATATCTATATTTCTAAGATCAACAAAGATGGTCCACGGGTCATTTCTTAAATCTAAAATTACCTCAGGAAATAGCAACGAAACAAAATAAGGGATGAAAATTCAAACATAAAATTAATTTGAATTTAAGAAAAAAAGAAGAATTAAATAGAAGATTGAGGAGGTATAGAGTTGAAATATCGATCAACAAGAAATAAAAAACACATTGTATCTTTTAAAGAAGCTGTTTTACAGGGAATTGCTCCTGATGGCGGTTTATATATGCCGGTGAAAATTCCCAAGCTTCCGTCCGATTTTTTTCAACAAATAGAAAAAATAGATTTTCAAGAACTGGCATTCTGTGCTGCAAGACTCTTCATAGATGAAGAATTGCCTGAGAAAATATTATGGGAAATCATTCAGGATGCTTACAATTTTGATGCGCCTTTGATTAAGATTAGTGAAAATTTAAACATTCTGGAACTATTTCATGGCCCCACTCTTGCTTTCAAAGATTTCGGTGCACGATTTATGGCCAGAACAATTTCCTATTTCAATCGTAATAGCGATAACCAGGTTACCATTCTGGTTGCCACTTCTGGAGATACAGGAAGTGCAGTAGCCAATGGTTTTTTAAACCAACCAGGTGTGGAAGTAGTTCTCCTCTATCCTTCCGGTATGGTAAGCGAAATTCAGGAAAAACAGCTCACTACTTTGAAAGGTAATGTGACTGCCCTTGAAGTAGAAGGTACATTCGATGATTGCCAGCGCCTAGTGAAAACTGCATTTTTAGATAAAGAACTAAAAGAACGTAAAAAGTTTTCTTCGGCAAATTCGATCAATATTGCCAGACTTATACCCCAATCTTTTTATTATCTTTTTGCCTATGCTCAATTAGAAATAAAAGACAGTCCTATTATCATCTCAGTTCCCAGTGGTAATTTAGGTAATCTTACTGCAGGATTATTTGCCAGGGAAATGGGTATGCCGGTATTTAAATTCATTGCGGCGCTTAATATTAATGACGTTTTTTTAAAATATCTCAAAACAGGAATTTTCAAATCACAAGCTGCCATTCCAACCATCTCAAACGCCATGGATGTGGGAAATCCCAGTAACTTTGCTCGGATACTGGATCTTTATTTAGAAGATTATCAAACAGTAAAAAAAGTTATCTATGGTGCCAGTTTTACAGATGAGCAGACCCGTGAGGCCATAAAAGAAGTTTTTGACAGATATCAATATATTATTGATCCACATGGGGCAGTAGGATATCTGGCATTAAAACAATATCTTGCTGAAAAATCGATGAAACACTTTCAGGGTATTGTATTAGAAACAGCCCATCCCGCAAAATTTAGCCAGTCAGTCGAGGAAGTTATTTCACAAAAAGTCGAGACACCTCCTGTTCTGGCACAATGCTTACGTAAAGAGAAAAGAACAATAAAAATCTCCAAAGATTTCAAGGATTTTAAAGATTTTCTTTTATCAAATTAAAATTAACTTAATTCTTAACTTAAACTAAATAAGATTAAAAGTAAAAGAAAATTTCATTATTCGTTTAAATATGAAGAAATGATAATTGATTGTAACTTCAGGAAAATAAAGAAATTCATTGAACTTAGTTGTTATTTTAACTGTAATCTGCAATTTATCGAGTACAAAATGAGAATTTTGGTATTCGGGTTTTGGTAAAAAGAATATTTACAGCAAAATTAAAGGATCCTGTATTTCGGATTAAAAAGAATAATCATTGAAACAAAAAACTAAAACAAAAGAAATCAAAGATGAATGATATTATCCTTATTCATTTCCCAATATCATCAGATATTTTTGGGATATTAAATATTTTATCGAAAATCATAAGATTTATTAAGAATGGTTCTTACGTTTTAAAACATATTTTCAAAAGCTATTAAAAAATAAAGTTGAGAAATAAAAATAATGAGGGAGTTTTCCAATGAATTCAGAAACCAGAATAGCCATTCTTGGCGGAGGAAATTTAGGAACTGCAATCGCCAATGGTTTAGATAATGCCGGCGTGGTTCCAGTAGAAAATATTACTATAACCAGGAAGAACATACATCTTCTGGAGGATTTCCGGAAACGGGGTTTTGTCATCACCAGGGATAATAAACAAGCAGTCAGAAATTCCCATATCATCATTGTGGCAGTACAACCTCAACAACTCAATGGATTGTTGGATGAAATTAAACATGAATTAGATGCTAAAAAACATATTCTCATTTCGGTAGTTTCTGGAGCAAGCATCAGAGCTATAAAAAAGCATATTGGAGAAGATATCCCAGTAGTTCGCGCTATGCCAAATACTGCAATTGCAATACAAGAATCCATCACTTGCTTATCGTCCGATAGTAATGGAGATACCACATTAGAAATTGCCAAAAAAATATTTAATTCAGTTGGAGAAACTATCGTTATTGACGAGGAACTGATGATACCAGCAACAGCCCTTGGTGCCTGTGGAGTAGCCTTCTTCCTCCGTGCAATTCGAGCAGCAAGCCAGGGCGGCATCGAGATTGGTTTCCATTCCGAAGATGCACTTTTCATTGCAGCACAAACAGCTAAAGGCGCTGCTTCACTTCTTTTGAGTAGAAAAAACCATCCAGAGATGGAGGTAGATAAAGTCACCACACCTCGTGGCTGTACTATTTCAGGATTGAATCAGATGGAACACAATGGATTTAGTTCTGCGATGATTAAGGGTATTGTCACTTCTGCAAATAAAGCCGCGATTTTATATAAAACGGATGATTAATTACAGATTTATTTTATTATTATTATTATTATTATTATTATTATTTTATTATTATTCGATCTCAGTACTTAAAAATAAATATGGTATATAACAGTATTTTCAGAAAAATTTCGGGAAGGAATCAAAATCGGAAAAATATAATTTTACTAATAAAAATGTCTCATTAAATTTTTATTTTTTTGCTAATTAATATTTACGGTAATTTTAAAAATCCAGAAATATTTAAGAGTTCAGGGAGAAAGTATAAGAGTATATAAAAAATTTACAAAAAAGATAGTATTCAATATTCTGTATATTATTTAAATATATTTGGATTATTATTTTATATACCAAATATAATATTTATCTTTGTTTTCTATAAATATCTTAAGATACTATACTTAGATATAAACCCAAACAAAAATGTGTAGAAAATTTAAGGTTACTTAAATTTTGAAAATTAATTTTTTTAGTTTTGGCGAAAAAAAATACTTGACATCAGATAAAAAATAATTTATTATTTGCAACAATTTTTGTGAATTAAGAATGGGAATGCAAATGTTTGAAGGATCGATGACAGCTTTTCAAGTTTTGCAAAGCACAACGGGTAACAAATCCGTTGTTACAGTCATCGATTCTCTTACTTCGCTTTCCCGACTTATTCCGCGCTCGATTTTGCGCTTATCTTTAATCATTAACCTACTATTAATTATTATTCTAGGGATTCTGCTTCTAGGCAGCCTAATTATAATAGGATAACTATAAAGCCTGAAGCGAATCCCGAAGAGCACATCAAAATCTTAAAATCCAAATAACAAAAGACTGAAAAAAGAGATTCGCTTCAGGAGGGTAAAGTATATCCAGTTAAAGCGAAAGTAGAAAATTAGAAGGTGGAGAGAATATGAGAAGTGACATAATCAAAAAAGGGTTTGAACGAGCACCACATCGTAGTCTTTTAAGAGCAACAGGTGTTCGAGAAGAAGATTTTGATAAACCTTTTATTGGTATCTGTAATTCATTCATTGAAATTATTCCAGGCCATGTTCATTTACAAGAATTTGGTAAAATTATTAAAGAAGAAGTTCGTAAAGCTGGAGGAGTTCCATTCGAATTCAACACCATAGGAGTTTGTGACGGTATTGCTATGGGACATATCGGCATGAAGTATTCTCTGCCAAGTCGTGAACTTATTGCGGATGCTGTAGAAACTATTGTCAATGCTCACCAATTAGACGGATTGATTTGTATTCCCAACTGTGACAAAATTGTTCCAGGTATGATTATGGGTGCATTACGCGTTAATATTCCTACCATCTTTGTGTCTGGCGGACCGATGCAAGCTGGTCACACCAGCGATGGTAAAGTGGTTGATCTAATTACTGTATTTGAAGGTGTTGGAGAGTATAAATCCCAAAAAATAAATTTTGAGCGTTTAAAAGACCTAGAGGATAATGCCTGCCCAACCTGTGGTTCTTGTTCAGGAATGTTTACAGCAAATTCAATGAATTGTTTGATGGAAGCACTGGGATTGGCTTTACCAGGAAATGGTACTCATTTGGCTATATCAGAAAAACGGAAGGAATTATTGCGTCAAGCTGCCAGGAACATTATGGATTTAATTCGAAAAAATATTAAGCCACGCGATATTGTAACTCCCGAATCCCTGGATAATGCTTTTGCTCTGGATATGGCCATGGGAGGAAGCACAAATACGGTTCTTCACACACTGGCTATTGCTCACGAAGCCCAAATTTCTTATCCTCTTGAACGAATCAATCAGATCGCAGCCAGAGTACCCAATATTTGTAAGGTTTCCCCAGCTTCGAAATGGCATATCGAAGATGTTGATCGTGCAGGTGGTGTTAGCGCCATTTTAAAAGAAATTAGTAAGAAACCCGGCTTACTACATTTGGATCAGATAACTGTAACAGGACAAACTTTAGGTGAAAATATTGCCGAAGCTAAAATAAAAGACCATGAGGTCATCCGGTCTGTAGATAATCCCTACAGTGAATCAGGTGGACTAAAAATTTTATTCGGCAATTTAGCTCCAGAGGGTGCTATTGTGAAGACTGCTGCCGTGGATTCATCAATGATGGTTCATAAAGGTCCAGCTATAATATTCGAATCAATGGAAGAAGCAAATGCAGGAATACTTGGTGGAAAAGTTAAAGCAGGTGATGTGGTTATAATCCGTTATGAAGGACCTAAAGGTGGTCCGGGCATGCAGGAAATGTTGGCGCCTACTGCAAATATTATGGGAATGGGACTTGGTTCTAAAGTAGCCTTGATTACTGATGGGCGTTTTTCTGGCGGAACTCGAGGTGCATGTATCGGTCATGTTTCTCCTGAAGCTGCAGCCGGTGGTCCCATAGCCTTAGTCCAGGATGGAGATATAATATCCATTGATATTCCAGCCGGGAAATTAGAATTAGAAGTTAGCGAAGAAGAATTAAATAAAAGGAAAAAAAATTGGACTCCCCCTCCACCCAAATTTACTACCGGCTGGTTATCGCGTTATGCTGCCTTAGTAACATCAGCAAATACCGGTGCCATTTTAAAGACACCAGATTTTTAATCATAAATTGAGGAGATACAAAAATGAGTATGTTTTCGGACATCAAAGTCATGGGCACAGCGATGCAGGATGCAGCAAGGAAGATTCAAAATATTGAAGAAGAATTTGAGGAATTAACAGGCGCGGAAATTTTCGTAAAATCGTTGATAGCCGAAGGCGTAGATACAATTTTCGGCTATCCGGGGGGTGCCATTTTAAGTGTCTATGACAAACTTTTCGAGGAACATAATTTAAGACACATCCTCATTCGACATGAACAGGGTGGTACACACGAAGCTGACGGATATGCCCGGGCAACCGGAAAACCTGGAGTTATACTGGTAACTTCGGGACCAGGAGCTACAAATACTGTAACAGGAATCGCCACTGCCTTTATGGATAGTATTCCTCTAGTGGTTTTCACCGGTCAGGTAGCTTCTTCTATGATTGGTAATGAAGCCTTTCAGGAAGCCGATATTATCGGAATTACCCGTTCGATTACAAAACATAGCTATCTTGTAAAAAATGTAGAAGATTTGGCAGAAACAATTCATAAAGCATTCTATATTGCCAAAACAGGACGACCAGGGCCTGTATTGGTAGATTTACCTAAAGATATGCTTTCAACCAGGACAAAGTATAATCCCAATCCGAAACCGGTGCGTTTGCGCGGATATAAACCAACTATCAAAGGTAGCTATCCACAAATTCGCAGAGCTGCCGAGTTGATCATGTCAGCAAAAAAGCCTGTTATTTATGCAGGTGGTGGTGTCGTTAGTGGTAATGCAGCAGCCGAATTACGAGAGTTGGCCTTCACTTTGAATGCTCCTGTAACCACAACTCTTTTAGGACTTGGTGCATTTCCTGAAACTCATGAACTTTCTCTGGGTATGTTAGGCATGCATGGCACGTGGTATGCTAACATGGCTGTGACAGAATGTGACGTTCTTATCGCTATAGGTGCTCGTTTTGATGATCGGGTCACCGGTCGAGTTTCGGATTTTGCTAAAAACGCTAAAATCATCCATATCGATATCGATCCCAGTTGTATCAGCCGAAACATCCCCGTCGATATTCCTATTGTTGGACATGTAAAAAATGTTTTAGCAGATTTAATTCCGCTGGTGCACCGTCTTGATTGCGATGAATGGTTAGAAACTATTAAAATCTGGAAAAAAGAACATCCACTACGATATAAAGATAGTGATAAGGTTCTGAAACCTCAAAAAGTTATTCAAATCATCTCCCGACTGACTAATGGAGAAGCCATTATTACAACAGATGTAGGACAGCACCAGATGTGGACTGCTCAGTATTATAAATTTGTCCATCCTCGCAGCATTATTACTTCGGGAGGTTTGGGAACTATGGGATTTGGTTTTCCGGCTGCAGTTGGTGCTGCCGTTGGTTGCCCAGATCGAACCGTTGTTGCAATTACTGGAGATGGTGGTTTTCAAATGACATCCATGGAGTTGGCTACCGCTGTATTGCATAAGATTCCAGTTAAAATTGTTATTTTAAATAACGGTTATTTAGGGATGGTCAGGCAATGGCAAAAATTATTCTTCGGTGGCAGATACTCCCATACCAATTTGGGAACCAGCAATCCAGATTTCATTAAACTGGCCGAAAGCTATGGCGCAATTGGTTTTCGGGTCAAAACAGCAAAAGAATTTGAACAAACATTTAAGAAAATTTTAAAAATAAAAGATAAACCTGCATTAATCGAAGTTTTTGTAGACCGGGAAGAAAATGTTTATCCAATGGTTCCAGCCGGTGCAGCAATCTTTGAAATGATTGAAGGAGATGAACAATGAAACATACTATATCAGTACTGGTAGAGAATTCTCCAGGTGTCCTCACCCGTATTGCAGGTCAACTCACTGGGCGGGGATTTAATATCGATAGTATCGCAGTTGGTCATGCAGAAGAAACTGGGTTAACACGTATAACATTAGTTACCCACGGAGATGATGCTATTATTGAGCAAATAACCAAACAATTAAACAAAATTGTAGATGTTATTAAAGTAACCGATCTAACTGAGACCAATTTTGTCAATCGAGAATTAGCACTTATAAAAATTCATGCGACACCAGAACAACGATTGGAAGTAATGCAGATTGTGGATATATTTCGCGGCAAAATTATCGATATTAGCCCGCGTTCTCTGACTATTGAAGTTACCGGAATTGAAGATAAAATTGATGCTATTATTGGAATGCTGCGACCTTTCGGGATTAAAGAAATTGCCCGAACTGGTCCTGTCGCCCTGAAAAGAGAATTTCAGAGTTCTAATTCAGGTTAATACCATATTAAAAAATGTTACAACGAAAATTAAAAAAATGAATAATTCGAGTAAAGTAATAAGGAGGTAATATGAAAATTTACTATCAAGAAGACGTGAATCGAGAAATACTAAAAGATAAGACTATTGCCATTCTGGGTTATGGAAGTCAGGGACATGCCCATGCTAACAATCTTAAAGACAGTGGGTATCGTGTTATCGTCGGTTTATACGAGGGGAGCAAGTCTCGTGAGAAAGCTCAAAAGGCAGGTTTAAGAGTAGAAAATGTAGACGATGCAGCAAAAGAAGCGGATATCATCATGTTTCTAACTCCTGACCAAACGCATAGTACAATTTATGAAAATGAAGTGGCACCGAATTTAAAAGCCGGAAAAGCACTTGTTTTTGCTCATGGATTTAATATTCACTACGGACAGATAGTTCCTCCGCCGGATGTAGATGTTTGGATGGTGGCTCCAAAGGGACCGGGTCATCTGGTAAGACGAGTTTACGAACAAGGAGGTGGTGTACCCTGTCTAATGGCGGTTTATCAGGATGCCACAGGGAAAGCCAAAGATACTGCTCTGGCCTATGCCGATGGTATTGGTGGAACGCGAGCTGGTGTTATTGAAACCACATTTGCCGAAGAGACAGAGACAGATTTATTCGGTGAACAGGCGGTATTGTGTGGTGGCGTTTCGGAATTAGTAAAGGCAGGATTCGAAACTCTGGTTGAGGCTGGATATCAGCCCGAGATTGCCTATTTTGAATGCCTTCACGAACTTAAGCTAATTGTGGATTTATTCTATGAAGGGGGTATCTCTGGAATGTATTATTCAGTTTCAGAAACCGCTGAATACGGTGGATTGACCCGGGGGGAAAAAATTATCGATAGTCAAACTCGTGAAGCCATGCGCGAGCTTTTGCGAGATATACAGGATGGTAAATTTGCCCATGAATGGATTTTAGAAAATCAGGCTAAACAACCTGTTCTGAATGCCAAAAGGCGCCAACTATCACAACATCAAATTGAACATGTTGGTAAAAAACTAAGAAAAATGATGAGTTGGATCCAAAAATAAGAGGGCAAAAAAGTGGAACCAATCAAACTATTTGACACCACTCTACGTGATGGTTCACAGGGGGAGAAAATTTCCTTTTCTCTGGAAGATAAGTTAGAAGTTGCCAGATGGTTAGACAATTTTGGAATGCATTATATTGAAGGAGGTTGGCCAGGATCAAATCCAAAAGATGTAACATTTTTTGAAAGGTCTAAAAGTATATCCTGGCAAAAGGCAAAGTTAGTCGCATTTGGAAGCACGCGCAGAGCACAAAATACGCCACAAACTGATAAAAATTTGAATTTATTACTATCTTCTGAAACACCTGCTGTTTCATTATTCGGCAAAAGCTGGTTATTGCATGCAACAGTAGCATTAGGAGTTACACCTGAACAAAATTGCGAGATGATTTATGATTCGGTAAAATATTTAAAAGAACATGGCCGCGAGATCATTTACGACGCAGAACACTTTTTCGACGGTTATAAGGATAATCCCGAATATGCACTAAAAACATTGCAGGCAGCGGCCGATGGAGGTGCAGACGTTTTAGTTCTTTGTGACACAAACGGTGGTTCTCTACCAGAGGAGATTTATGATATAACTAAAAAAGTTAAGGAGAAATTTTCTATTGAAATTGGAATTCATGCCCATAACGATGGCGAACTGGCAGTAGCCAACACACTCGCAGCCGTACGAGCTGGCGCTACCCATGTGCAAGGGACAATCAATGGCTTTGGAGAACGCTGTGGTAATGCTAATCTTATTTCGGTAATTGCCAATCTCCAACTTAAGCTAGGCTATCGCTGTGTAGAACCAGAAAAATTGAAAAAATTAACTGATATTTCTGCATACATATACGAAATTGCTAATATGGTTCCTCGTAACGAAGCTCCATTTGTAGGTAAAAGCGCTTTTGCCCACAAGGGAGGTATACATGTGAGTGCCGTTATGAAACATCCCAGAACTTATGAACACATTAATCCTGAAATGGTTGGCAATA
>CAYLYM010000075.1:0-18885 GCA_964387645.1 uncultured Calditrichaceae bacterium
ACATACCCAGATAAGGCTTTAGATAATCAGTACATTAGATCTTTTCAGTCATTTTTCTTGGTAGGCAACGCTGGTCAAAAGGGTTAGTATCGAAATTACGGGAGATTGAATTTATAAATCCGACAATGACACACCAGTTTCGATTATTATGGGATGATTTTCTGATGGCCTTCGGTAAGTAAGGAGTTGGTGAAGTATATTTTTAAAAGGGAGATCTTTTAAAAATATACTTGCTTTTTTACATAACAAAACGCAAAGGGTACAGAGTTATTTTTATTTTAATTTAAAAATGATTATTATTCAATGTAATTCAAAATGATTTCAACTTGATTATCATCAGATATAGCCCTAATTAATTGATATTATTATTTTTCTGCGTTTCTCATGTACTCTGTGGTAAATAATCCAGTTTAATCAACATATTTCATGTAATTGATGAATAATTACCATAAACAAAAGAATCAATATTAATTGACAAATTATTTTAGTTTATGTAATTCTATAGTCAATTTTAAATAAATATTGACGGGGTTGATATTTAATTTAAACAAGTTTTTGTTTGAAATCAGTGAAACACTTTTAAAACATTAACTTATCTATTGACAAAAATCACAATAATTGTTATCTTACCAATAATAAAGGTGGAGAACTATAAAAAAAAGGATTGAGGCACTATGAGAAAAAATGCCCGCTTAATATATATTGATACTAATAAGTCCCAAATAAAACAATTCAACATTTCTTTTCCCAAAATTTTCTTAGGCATCGTATTATTTATTTTTCTTATCGGAATAGCATTAAAAATCTCTTCTGATTTAATGATTCGTCTAAATCACAATTCAAAGATTGCGCGTTTGCGTAAAGAAAATTTAATACTACAGAAGCAAATTGAAATGCAGGCAGAAAAGATTGCATTTTTGCGAGAGCAGATTGATCAGATTGAGAAATTGGATGATGAAATTAGAATGCATTTGGATATGCCTCCCATAGCAGAAGATGTTAGAGAGGTGGGTATCGGTGGATCTGATATTTCCCAATTTTCGAGTTTGGATTTGGATAATCCGGGTGTTCAGGCTGCGATTACTAATAACAATATCATTTTAGACCGTTTGGAAAGAGAAATAAAATTGGAGAGTGAAAGTTTTAAAAAACTACTGACCACAGTAGAACGTAAAAAAGATTCTTTGCGCTTTTTACCTGCTTTAAAGCCAGTGCCAGGCGGACGAGAAACAGATGGATTTCGCAAACGCCGTCATCCCATCCTGGGACGAATAATGATGCACTGGGGGCAAGATTTTGCTGCAAATCGCGGTACACCTGTAATTGCACCGGCAGATGGTTATGTGACTTTTGCTGGAAGAAATGGAGCATATGGATTATTTATTTCGATCGATCATAAATATGGATATGAGACACGCTACGGGCATTTACAGAAAATTTATGTTCGTAAAGGTCAGTTTGTTAAACGTGGCGATAAGATTGGAGAAGTAGGCAACACTGGTCGATCTACCGCTCCCCATCTCCATTATGAAGTAAGATACAAAGGCAAGCCTGTTGATCCACGCGAATATTATTTCCCGGATATTGAGTTTTCCTGGAATAATTAATCTCTAATAAAATACTTTTAGTAAAATAAATAAAATAGAATATTTTGAAATAATACATTGAGATTGAGTCACAATTTATGCTAGATTTTCAAATTGCCGTTCAAAAACTCCGTACATATTTAAAAGAAAATCAACTACGATTCACGGGTGAACGCCTAATTATTTTAGAAGAGATTTTTGCCTTCCCCAATCATTTTGATGCCGAACAACTTTTTATTCATATCCGAAAAAAACATCAACAAATTTCACGGGCTACTGTATACCGCACTTTGGATTTGTTACATAAAATTGGTATTGTCAAAAAGGAAAATTTAGGGCATGGTTTTGCCAGTTACGAATTGGCTATGGATAGGCCACACCATGATCATATTATTTGTGTTGAATGTGGTAAGGTAATTGAATTTGTTGATGAAGTAATTGAAAAACGCCAAAGAGAAATATGCGAAAAACATAATGCAGAAATGCTTAGGCATCAACATCAAATTTTTGTGCGTTGTAAATCACATAATAAAAATCCTTGATATCCCATTTTTTTATTGATTATCAAAGTATAAGTTCATTAAAAATAGTATATTGTTGATAAACATCATTTATTTATTTTGGAGTCTATAGGACTTCAAAATAAGTAGATTTATGCTATAAACGAACTCTCGTTTAGACAATCTGTTTGAACATCTGTTTCTTCATCGTGCCGGTTTCAACGAAGAGAATATCCAATCTGACTGGAATCAGCCTGACATGTCAAGTTTATAGTAAACAGGTTTGTCTATTTGCCGAATAAAAATTCTCAAAATTTTAAAAATCCCTTCCGATTGTGCTCAGTATTACATATTGGCTCGGCTCGGAGTGACTAGAAGAAAATTTTCATTAAAGTGATTTGATATATTATAATGGTCTTTTAACCTTGAATTGAATGGTTATTTTCTGTTCTTTTTAACTGTTGTTTTTTTAAAATGATTTCTTTATTTTATCGCGGCAGAATTTTACAGGGGGCGTTCACTTCGAAGCTGTATTATTCTTTTTGAAGTGAGTCTTCTGTAAAATTCCATGCCAGATAAATATCTAATAAAAAGGAGTGGTAATGTCAATCACAATCAAAGATGTTGAACATATCGCCAGGTTAGCGAAATTAGATTTTTCGGAAGCAGAAAAAAAACGTTTTCAAAAAGACCTAAGCAAAATATTGGAGTATATTGAGAAATTGAATGAGCTGGATACGACTCATGTTGAACCTTTAAGTCATACGCAAGAAATCGTCAATGTTATGCGAAAAGACGAAGTGAAGGAATCGTTACCGGTAGAAGAAGCTTTGCGAAATGCTCCTTCGCGGCAAGGTAATTTTTTCAAAGTACCAAAGGTTATTCGCTAATGAGGAAAGTTATTGTTATTATTCCTGCGAGATATAATGCAAGCCGATTACCTGGGAAACCACTTATCCAATTAGCGGGACAACCATTAATTGTACACGTTGTTAATCGTGCGAAAATGATTCCTTTGGTAGACGAGGTAATTGTTGCCACAGATGATGAAAGAATTATGGAAACAGTACAAGAGGCGGGAGAAACTGCTGTGCTGACACCGGATGATATTCCAACCGGCAGTGACCGTGTAGGCTGGGTTGCCCGTGATTTGGATGCGGAAATTGTGGTGAATTTACAAGGTGATGAACCACTGGTAGATACTGAAGGTGTACATACAGCTATCGAAATTCTCCATAAAAATTCTCATCTTCATGTTGCTACTCTTGGTTTCCCTTTAACTGAGAAAAAGGCATGGGAAGATCCGAATTTAGTTAAAGTTATCACTGATAAAAATCAGTATGCCCTTTATTTTTCTCGACGTCCTATCCCTTATTTTCGAGAGGTTGATTTTCAACCTATTCCATGTTTATATCAACATATAGGTGTCTATATTTACCGAAAAGATTTTTTATTGGAGTATCTTTCCTGGGAACCTTCACCTTTGGAAAGAGCTGAAAAATTAGAGCAATTAAGAATACTTTCACATGGGTATTCCATATATGTTGTGGAAGCAAAAAATCCTTCCTGGGGAGTGGATACTCCCGAAGATATTGAATTTGTGGAGAAGATGTTAAAATAAAGAGGAAATATCTTGAGAAAACGCATACCCGAAAATACTAAGTTCATTTTTGTTACTGGAGGTGTGGTTTCGTCTTTGGGTAAAGGTATTGCTTGTGCCTCTTTAGGTTATCTACTTAAGTCCAGAGGTTTTAAAGTTACTATTATGAAAATGGATCCTTATATAAATGTAGATCCGGGAACAATGAGTCCTTATCAGCATGGAGAAGTTTATGTAACAGAAGATGGAGCCGAGACTGACCTGGATTTGGGTCATTATGAGCGTTTCATTGCGGAGAATATGTCGAAAATGAATAATGTTACTACTGGTCAAATTTACAATTCAGTTATTTCCAAAGAAAGGCGAGGAGATTATCTTGGCGCTACCGTTCAGGTAATTCCTCACATTACTGATGAAATAAAACAAAAAATAATCGATTTAGCGTGCGAAACCAAGGCTCAAATTGTTATTGTCGAGGTTGGTGGAACAGTAGGCGACATCGAAAGTTTACCCTTTTTGGAAGCCATCCGGCAATTTTGCTTAGAGGCTGGTTATGAAAATACCGTTACCATGCATTTGACATTGGTACCATTTATTGAATCTGCCGGAGAACCTAAAACTAAGCCTACCCAACACAGTGTGATGCGGTTGCGTGAAATTGGAATCCAGCCAGATTTTCTCCTTTGCCGCAGCGATCGTCATTTGAAAACAAGCCTTAAAGAAAAAATTGCATTATTTTGTAATGTTCGTCCGGATAGGGTTATTGAAGCAATAGATGTTCCTACCATTTATGAGGTGCCTCTGCGCTTTGCTAAACAGAATCTTGATCTAAAAGTCATTGAACGTCTGAATTTATCTGCTCCTTCGGCAGACTCTGAAGAGTTAGTTAAAATAGTTGAAAAGATAAAAAAACCAACCCGGTCAGTGAAAATTGCAATTTGCGGGAAATATGTTCAGTTAAAAGATGCTTATAAAAGTATTATCGAGTCATTTATTCATGCTGGTGTAGTTAATGATTGTAAAGTTCAGCTAAAATGGGTTGATTCTGAAGATGTAGAACAAGAAGGGGCTGAAACCTATCTTTCTGAGGTGTGCGGAATTTTAATCCCGGGTGGTTTTGGAGATCGCGGAATAGAAGGTAAATTAAAAGCTGTTCGGTTTGCACGGGAAAGAAAAGTTCCATTTTTAGGGATTTGTCTGGGATTACAATGCGCAGTGATTGAATTTTCGAGAAATGTGTGTGGGTTAGTAAATGCCAATAGTAAAGAGTTTGACCCTGATACTCCACATCCAGTAATTCACATTATGGAATCTCAAAAAGATTTAGAACAAATGGGTGGAACAATGCGCCTTGGCGCCTATCCGTGTGTAATTAAAGAAAACACGCTCGCTCATAAAACTTATGGAACGACGCTGATTAGTGAAAGGCACCGACATCGTTATGAGGTTAATAATGATTATCGGGATATTTTAGAGAAACATGGGATGGTTTTAAGTGGACTATCACCCGATGGAAATCTGGTTGAGATGATTGAATTGAAAGATCATCCATATTTTATTGCTTGTCAGTTTCATCCAGAGCTGAAAAGTCGCATTACCAATCCCCATCCACTATTCATAAATTTAGTTCGAGCTTCTTTGAAATATTTTCAGGAAAAAGTGAAATAAAAATAAATGCAATGGCTGTATATAAAATTAAAAAGTTTTCGGAGATAGATTTTGTCAATATAGATGTTTCTCGAGACGAATTTATTCTACCGGACGGTAAAAAATATGTTTTCAGCGAACATACTTGTGACAATTGTGAGGCCGGCGGAACAGTTTTGGAAACGATTAAAGAACCTAAAAGATATGTTTGCGTATTGTGTGAGCACGAACTGGCGTGGCGAAAATTCAAAAATGATTTTATTGAACCAACCAATGATTTCTTCGAGTTTCTATTACCATCGACCTGGAATCAGGAGGTTTTACAGAATTGGTATGAAAACTATAAGAAGGATAGAATAGCTCAAGAAAAAGTTCGTGAGTATATTTTATTAAGAGGTAAAGAATAAAACAGTAGAAATTATTTATCGATCATTTTCATTTAAAGAAATATGGTAAAGATTCGAAACATAAAAATAGGTTTAGGGCAGCCGTTAACAATAATTGCAGGGCCATGTGTTATTGAGAATGAAAGTATGATTTTACACACTGCAGAAGAATTAAAAAGGAAAACTGAAAATCTTCCGGTTCAATTTATTTTTAAATCATCATATCGTAAAGCAAACCGGACATCCATTAAAGGTTTTTCTGGTCTGGCATTTCCCACAGCTCTTGCAATTTTGCATCGTGTTAAAGAAGAATTTGGGTTCCTTATTACCACAGACGTTCATAATGAATTAGAAGTTCCGGTAGTTGCTGAAGTCGTTGATGTATTACAAATTCCAGCGTTTTTATCACGGCAAACGGATCTTCTGTTGGCAGCCGGACGGACTGGTCGAGCGGTAAATATTAAAAAAGGGCAGTTTCTTGCGCCTGAGGATATGGCTAAAGCTGCCGAGAAGGTAGCAAGTACAGGGAATCGTAACATTTTACTTACTGAACGAGGAACAACTTTTGGTTACCATAATTTAGTTGTGGACATGCGAAGTTTTATTATCATGGAAAAATCTGGATTTCCAATAGTTTATGATGCCACTCATAGCATTCAATTACCCGGAGGATTAGGACATGCCAGTGGGGGACAACCTGAATTTATATTACCCCTGGCTAGAGCTGCGTTGGCAACGGGTGCGGTGTGTGCTATTTTTATGGAAGTTCATCCCGATCCTCCCAATGCATTAAGCGATGCTGCTTCTCAGCTTCCTCTTAATCGATTTACTGAAATTGTTGAAAAATTGTTAAATGTTTATGATACTGTTGTAATTAAAGGTAATTTAGATAATGAAAATAGTTAATATGTTAACAAAGGAGTCGTTGTAGGTATGTTTAAGGACGGAAGAATCACCAGTGATATTCTTGAAAAAGCCAGGAAAATTAAATTTATTTTAATGGATGTTGATGGTGTTATGACGTCGGGCATGATTGTATATGACACTAATGGTATCGAAATTAAACATTTTAACGCCCATGATGGTCTTGGGGTTAAATTGGCCCGGGCTGCAGGTATAAAAACTGGAATTATTTCCGCCCGTGAAAGCGGCACCATACGGAAACGGGCGGCAGAAATTAAAATGGATTATTTAAATTTGGGCCGTTTTGATAAACTTCCGGCGTTCAAAGAATTCCTTGAAGAATCACAAATAAATCCTGAGGAATGTTGTTTCATCGGAGACGATTTGCCTGATATTCCAGTCATGCGTCAAGTTGGTCTGGCAGTAGCAGTACGCAATGCTACCGATTTGGTTAAAGAAAATGCCCATTATATTACACAAAAAGCCGGTGGAGATGGAGCTGTTCGAGAAGTAATTGAACTTATTTTGGATGCGCAAGGAAAATTAAGTGACGCTATACAAAAAATCTGGAATGAATAAAAAATGAACATTTTAATTTTACAATGTAAATGTAATGAATAATAAGAATGATGTAATACAGATAGCTTTAGATGTTATTCGGCAGGAAATTCAGGCTCTGCAAAAATTATCAACATCTATAGATGAATCTTTTGAACGTGCGGTTAAATTGATCCTCTCCAGGCCGGGGAGGGTAATTATTACCGGTTTGGGAAAGTCTGGTGCAATTGGCCGAAAAATCGCTGCCACACTGGCTTCGACAGGTACCGCATCTTATTTCTTGCATGCCTCAGAGGGATTACATGGAGATCTGGGAATTGTCCACAAGGATGATGTGATTATTTGTCTTTCCAAAAGTGGGAATACGGATGAATTAAATCATCTTTTACCTGTCTTTAAAAAAATAGGAGTACCCATTATTTCGATCACTTCAAATCCAGCTTCCATTCTAGCTAGGCATAGCGATGTTGTCCTGGAATTAGGTGTTAAAGAAGAAGCCTGTCCCTACGATCTGGCGCCTACTTCCAGCACCACGGCAATGTTGGTACTGGGTGATGCCCTGGCAATTGCTCTATTAAAAAATCGGAAATTTAGTAAAGAAGATTTTGCGTTTCTGCATCCGGCTGGAAGCCTGGCTAAGCGTTTATTGCTGCGAGTTGACGATCTGATGGAAACAGGAGACCGGGTGGCTTATGTACCTGAAAATGCATTTATGAAAGAAGCTGTCCTTCAAATGGCATCAAAAAGGGGTATCTGCAGTGTTGTTGATTCAGAAATGCATGTAATAGGGGTGATTACTACAGGCGATCTAAACCGGTTGGTCGAGCATACTGAACATTTTTTTCATATTCCAGTAACACAGGTAATGAATCATAATCCCAAGCTTATTGAACAGAATATGTTGGCATACACCGCTTATAAGAAAATGGAAGAATATCGGATCATTGCAATGCCGGTAATCAATAAAGAAAGAAAATTAGTCGGGGTCATTCATTTACACGACATCATGCGAGCTGGTATTTTTTAGATAATATTATTATGGATGATTGGTATTTCTCAAAATTCAAATTGTTAGAAACCCCATCTGTAAAGATATCGTTTTTATAGAATAAGCAGGAACTTTAAACTTATGATTTAGCAAAAGTATCCGAATTTGCAAGAATGAAGATGATAAAATTGAAATACATTCTTATTTTATCCTTATTCCTTACTGGTTGTACACGAATGGATAACAATCAGCCAACCAAAAGTGTAGAAAATTTAAAACTTCCTGACCAGGAGTTGTGGCAATCTGTTATAACGATCACCCGGGATGCCAAAAAGGTAGCTGAAGTATGGGCCGGATATATTGTTTATTATAAAGAAGACGACTTAGTGATATTAAGAGATAGTATTCACGTGGATTTTTATGACAGTCAGGGAAAGCACAATTCAGTATTAACAGCAGATAGTGGAGTCGTTTACAATGAAACCAGTAATTTAGTAGCTAGAGGGAGAGTGGTGGTTGTTTCGGATAGCGGGATTGTATTAGAAACGGAAGAATTGAAATGGGATAACGAGAAACAAAAAATTATAAGCGAAGTCCCGGTAAAATTTACTACCCAAACGGATACTCTCATTGGCGAATCTTTTATTTCTGATCCTGATCTCAAGAATTATGAAATTCGGCAGGCGCGTGGTTATTCGAAGCGAAAAATTCCATTAAAAAAATGATTAGAAAAGTCAAGTTAATCTCTCCACAAAAATTATTTTTACTTACTTTTTTAACAATCGTCCTAATTGTTTCAGTAATTTATTCACAAAACAAATCTTTTCGACGATCTTCTAACAGATTAGAACTCATTCATGCTGATGTCTCTCGAGGTATCTTTAAAAATGGCAGATTAATCCGTGTTCTTGAGGGGCATGTTCAAGCCCGGCAGGACACCCTGGAACTTTATTGTGACAAAGCTATTTATGATGAGAAAGAAAAAAAGATAACGCTTACCGATAATGTTCGTTTGCTTAGAGGAAAAGATACTCTGACAGCTAAACAAATCACTTATTTTGAGCTTCAGCAGGTGGCTGTGGCAGAAGGAAATGTCCAGGTAAATCGCCCGGGTCAGTTTCTTCGTTCGGATTATCTGGAATATTATTATAAAACGGATCAAATGCGGGCGTCCGGTCATCTTATTCTTTTTGACAAAGAAAATCGTATAACAATTACTGCTAAAAGGGGAGAGTATATTCCTGAGAAGAAAACTACATTTGTTGAGAAAAAAGCTCATCTTATCCGGCTGGATAGCACGCAAACAGACACTATACATATTTTTAGTCATAGGATGGAATATATTTTCGATGAAAATCGTCGAGCTATTGCCCGTGATTCAGTACATTTTATTCAACAAAATCTACATGCAACCGCAGATTCGGCTATTTATTTTCTAGATGAAGATATAGCGTATCTGGAAATTGAACCACGAGCTATTCAGGAAAATAATGAATTATTTGGCAAGCAAATGAAACTTATAATGGAGAATCTGGAACTTAAAGAAATTCATGTTCTCGGAGCTGCTCGGGCTATTTCTGTGGAAGATTCTCTTTTAGAAAAGGAAAACCGATTGGAAGGTCAGGAAATTATCTTGTATATTTCCGATGGAAAGTTATATGAGATTCGAGCCATTTCAAATGCACAAAGTATTTATTATTTAAAAGAAGATGATGAAGAGAGAGGGATTAATGTTGTCTCGGCTGATACAATAAAGGTATTTTTTGTGAATAATGAATTAGATAGCATTATGGTTATCGGTGGTTCACAAGGAATTTATTACCCTGAGAATTATAAAGGAATAATAGAACTGGAGTAAATGTGAGCATTGAAAATTTAAATAATGGGATTTCTGTTTTATATACTAAAGATTTAGTAAAGATTTATGGTAAACGTCGAGTAGTCGACCGTGTTTCTTTAAAGGTGAAGCAGGGCGAAATTGTGGGATTATTAGGTCCCAATGGTGCTGGAAAAACCACATCCTTTTATATGATTACTGGATTAATTCGTCCAAATTCAGGGAAAATTTATCTTAATAATGAAGATATTACACATTTACCCATGTACAAAAGAGCAAGGCGTGGTATTTCTTATTTACCACAAGAACCTTCCATTTTTAGAAAACTCACTGTGGAAGAAAATCTCTTGTGTATTCTCGAGGCATTGGGTTATTCCAGAGATAACCGTAAAAAAAGAGCACAAGAACTTATGGAGGAATTAGGGATTATACATCTTGCTAAAAATAAAGGTTTTAATTTATCTGGTGGAGAGCGTCGTCGAACAGAAATTGCTCGCACGTTAGTGACGAATCCCAAATTTATTTTATTGGATGAGCCTTTTGCGGGTGTTGATCCTATCGCTGTTCAGGATATTCAAAATATTGTTAAAAAATTAAAAGACAAAAATATTGGAGTTTTGATTACTGACCATAATGTACATGAAACACTTTCTATTACCGATCATGCTTACCTGTTATTTGAAGGAAAGATTTTAAAACAGGGAAATAGTGAAGCTCTAGCTAATGATCCGGAAGCTCGAAAACTCTATTTGGGGGATAAATTCAGGTTATATCGTTGAAATCGCTATTTAAGATAGGAATTTTTATTTTCTTTTGAATCATGAATTGTTGATTATAATAAATATAATTTTTCTCGTTTTTTAAAGTTTGAATATTATTTTAGAGATGGATAGCTAAAATATTTTGGTAGAATGATTTTCTGAATCAATTTTCAACTGGCCTTTTGCATAACAGATTAATTTTCGTTTAAATAAAAAGGGCGATGTGCTCTATCGCCCTTTTTGAATAATAAACCAGAGCTTAAATTAATTATTTTTTCTTTTCTGTTTTTTCTTCTGAATTAACAGTATTTAATTTTTTTTCTACTTCTTTGTTTACTTCTTTAGGCTTTGGTATTTTTTCAGAGGTTTTTGTTTCAAAACGATTGGAACTTAAATCAGGTTGAGTCCAAAAATCGTTTTCCACTACTTTGAAGAAGCGTTTTCGGAATTCTTCCAGGCTAATTCCAGCAGTGGCGGCATATTTTGCCAATTCGTGTGGATCTTTAAAATCTTCTTTGGTCAGACGTAACATATATTGGCGGGCAATTCGATAATATTCTGAGTGCACATCCACCATTCGTACCTTAGTGCGTTTAGTTTTAGGATCGATGATATCCTTGAAATACATGGGCACAAAACGTCCTTCCTGGATAGAGATCATGGCAGCATTACCACCTTCAAGAAGGAATTGTGCTGCACAATAGCCGAGGTCGCGGGTATATTCCATGTCGAAAGGAATGGGGTCGGCGCATCGGAGTTCGTAGCCAATGTTTTTGGCAACAATTGTTGTTTTAATTCCAAATTTCTTTAATTCTTCTTGCACATGATATTTTAAAATTTCACCAAAATTAATTTCAGCTAGGCGAATGTTGTCATGAGCGTCTCTTTCGATATTTAATAAAATTTCTAAATCTTGTGGATCGAGTTTTTCAACCAGTCCTTCGGCTAAAATAGCTACTCCGTACGGGCGACCATAGCTTAATCGTTTGATAATAGCTCCAACCAGAATATCAACAATTTGATTCAAACGGATTTTTTCTTCCGAAAATTCCTCTGGAATAAGAGTTAAGGTGGCTCCGGCTGCTTTTCCTATTCCAAGAGCCAAATGTCCGGCTTTCCTTCCCATAGAAACCACAAAATACCAACGTGAAGTTGTTTGCGCGTCAACCATCAGGTTTTTCACAATATTTACACCAATGTCCCTGGCAGTTTGATAACCAAAGGTACAAATACCATGGGGAAGATCTAAGTCGTTATCAATGGTTTTGGGTACATGTACCACCCGGATTCTTCCAGCAGCTAATTGTTCCACCCTCATGGCACTATATGCAGTATCGTCACCTCCAATAGTAATAAGCTTGTCTACGTTTAAACGCAGCAGCGAAGTAACAACATTTTCTAAATGTTTTTTGTCCTTGGTGGGATTATCGCGGGCAATACCGATATAAGACCCACCCCGGAAATGGATTCTACTAACTTCTTCAATAGTTAATTTTTTGATGTGAGAAACATCGCCCCGCATAATCCATTTAAAACCATCTTTAACTCCAATTACTTCTATTCCCTCCATAATGCTTCGAATGGTAGCTGCACTTATTACGCTATTGATTCCAGGCGCGGGACCGCCACCAACCAGTATGGCCAGATTTTTCGGTGCAATCGTCATGAGAATCTCCTTAATGTTTTCATGAATTTTTTAAATCGGTGCAAATCTATCAATTTTTATATAATAATTCAAGTTTGAAATTTAGTTTTTATAGAAAAATCGTTTTATTGTGCAAATATTCACCTATTTGATAAACAAGAATTATTACAGTCTTTTTGTAAAATATTAACAAATATTCCTAAAAGAAGAATTCAGTTATTATTCATTTATATCTCATCTATAATTTGAGATAGAAAATAACATTTATTAGTCTTTTCCAAAAATTTGGCACTTATTGAAAATCAATGTTTCAAATTTTTTAAATTTCTTTTTGAAAAGCTTCTTTTAATACTTCAATCATTATTTCTGATGATATTTTTTAGTTGATTTTTTATTTATTCATACTTGAATAAAATGTTAAAACGATAAAATCACTCCATTTCATCTACCAGGATGTTTTTTTATATATAGTTTGACTTGAAATGATATTATTAAAACTTATGAAAAGATTAGAAGTATTTACTTAATAACAGAAGTGCATAGTTTTCAGCTTTTCTACAGATTCTTCCATAAATATTTTTTACACTTGAAAAAAAGTCTTACAGTTGCTATAATTTGACTGACCAGTCAGTTAATGAGGAGAAGATGGAATTTATTCTTAACTTTATCAACACCATCTTGCCAATGCTCTATTTTGTCTGCACCTATTTATATGGTTTTTATTTTTTTAAAGAAGATGTTTTTGCAGCCAAATATATGTCGAAGATTCTTCAAATAACTGTCGTGGTTCATCTTTTTGAGGTTGCCGGACGTTGGTGGTATTTTGACCATTTCCCGTTGGCATCTATATTCGAAGCTTTTTCTGTACTTTCGCTAGCGGCTGTAATTATTTATTTTTTTCTGGAGTTCCGACTGAAAGTAAAAACAACTGGATTTTTTATTTTACTTATTGTTTTCGTTTTACAGCTTTTTTCCTCAGCATTCATTAATTTTACCCGTGACATACCTATTATTTTACGAAGCCCTTTATTTGCTTTTCATACTTCTGCTGCCATTTTAGGCTATACAGGCTTTACAATCTCATTTTTGTATGGTCTTTTGTATTTATTATTGTTCTATGACATAAAAAGCAGCCGATTTAGTGTGATTTACAATCGACTACCATCTTTAGAAGTGCTTTCCACGCTAAGTTTTAACTCGGCTGTTTTGGGTTTTATTTTTCTTACTGTGGCTATCTGTATCGGTTTTATCTGGTCGCATCTATTATTTAATAAAGTGTTAGCTTTGGATCCTAAAATTCTGGTGGCTTATCTGACCTGGATTATTTATGGTTTGGAAATTTTGGGTGGGAAATTTCTACAATGGAGTAGCAAGAAATTGGCTTACTTATCATTAGGTGGTTTTGTTATTATTGTTTTTTCAATGGTGATAGTTAACTTATTCTTTACTTCTTTTCACGAATTTAAATAAATTGATACAAGATGAACATTTGCCTCTTTGGTGCTAATCATAAAACAGCAGAAATAGAATTCCGTGAAAAAATTGCTTTTTCTAATGAAGATTTTCCGGAAGCGGTTGAGGAACTTGCTAAATTTACAGATGTATCAGAGTGTGTTATTTTATCCACCTGTAATCGGACAGAATTTTATGTCGTCACGCCACAACAAGGAGATATTTTTTCTACCCTGGAATCGTTTTTATCGAAATTTTCGGGATTCCCTATTGAAAAGTATAAGAATTATTTCTATCGCAAATTAGACAAAGAGGCCATTGTTCATATTTTCCGGGTTGCTTCGGGAATGGATTCGATGGTACTGGGTGAACCACAAATTTTAGGACAATTGAAAAGTGCTTATAGAATTAGTGTGGAAGCTGGAACCACTGGAGCTATACTCAATCGATTAATGAATCATGCCTTTACGGTTGGAAAGCGGGTACGCACTGAAACGGCACTTGGCGCCGGAGCGGTTAGTGTGGCTTATGCGGCAGTGGAATTGGCCCAAAAAATTTTTCATGACTTATCCAAAAATGCAGTGTTACTTATTGGTGCGGGAGAAACTGGTGAGTTAACGGCAAAGCATCTTAGAGAAAAAGGTATTGGTAAGCTTTTTATTACGAACCGCACTTTTTCCAGAGCTAAAGATTTAGCCGAGAAGTTAAATGGTAATGCTCTGGAATTCTCGCAAATGCACCAGGTTTTTCATAAGGTAGATATAATTATTGGTGCAACTACTACACCTGAATATTTGATTCGACCTGAAGATTTAAAAACGGTGTTAAGTAAACGTCGTGCACGTCCGCTGTTCTTAATAGATCTTGGTGTACCAAGAAATTTTGATCCAAGTTTGAATAAATTAGAGTGGATATTTCTTAGCGATATTGATGCTCTTGAACATATTATTACACAAAATATCAAGAAACGACAACAAGAAATTCCAAAAGCTGAGAAAATAATTTCTGAAGAAGTCGAAAAGTTTTTGGAGTGGCAAAAAGGGCTTCAGGTTACACCGACGATTATTTCACTCCGGGAAAAGATTGAAAAGATCAGGCAGAAGGAATTGAAAAAATATAAAAATAAATTAAGTGAAACAGAGCTTAGGTCAGCAGATTTAATATCAAGGGCCATTGTCAATAAAATATTGCATTTTCCTATGGTACATTTAAAAAAAATTGGTAATGGTACACCTGACAGTTTATTAAAAATTGATGTGGTGAGAGAAATTTTTGGTTTGGAGGATGATAAATGAGCCAGGTTATTCGTCTGGGAACTCGTGGCAGCGAATTAGCCTTGTATCAAACTTATTGGGTTGAGGAACGATTAAAGAAATATTTTCCAGATACTTCAACTGAAATTGTTGTGATTAAAACTACAGGTGATAAAATTTTAGATTCACCTCTATCAAGAATTGGAGATAAAGGCTTGTTTACCAGAGAATTAGACCGTGCACTAATTGAGAAAGAAATAGACCTGGCAGTACACAGCATGAAAGATGTTCCCACTCAGTTTGATGATCGTTTAACTATTGCTGCTGTCACTGAAAGGTGGGATGTTCGTGATGCTTTTATTGCTCGGTCTGTTAAACATCTGAGGGAACTTCCAGATGGAGCCACAGTTGCCACTGGAAGTTTACGCCGCAAAGCTCAGTTACTGCATTTTCGTCCCGATTTAAAAATTATTGATATTCGCGGAAATGTGAATACCCGTTTAAAAAAGTTTGATGCATCAAATTGGGATGCCATGATTTTAGCTTGTGCAGGATTAGAGAGATTAAATCTTCAAAACAGAATCAAAGAAAAGATTGATGTAGATATCATCCTTCCGGCAGTAGGGCAGGGGTGTTTTGCTGTTATGTCACGAAAAAATGATCAGAAAGTTTTGAAAATAGCCAGGGTTTTGAATCGACCAGAGGTGGAGGTTGCAGTTAAAGCAGAAAGAGCATTGCTTAAAACCATTGAAGGGGGCTGTCAGGTACCTCTTGGCGCTTTGGGTAGGGTGGAAAATCAACATATTCGGCTGAAAGGGTGTATCGCCAGTTTAGATGGAAAAAAATATTTTATTGATGAAGCAGTGTCTTCTCTCCTTGAACCAGAAGAAGCAGGAAGGATCTTGGCGGAGAGATTATTACAAAATGGCGCTGACGAAGTATTAAACGAAATTCGAAAAGGTTTTAATTAAAACCTTTATAATTTGAATTTTATTGTTAGACTTCAATTTATGGATAGCCTTGTCCTTGGTTATAAAAAGGCGGAAGTGGAAATGAGAATCACCAAGCAATTATTGGTTTTTCCAATTATTTAGGAATAATTCAAAAAGTTATGAGAAAACCGAACAAAAATCTTAAGACCATTCGCCGCCAACAAATTATTAATGTTGCGGTAGAGCTATTTGCACAAAAGAATTATCATGAAGTTTTAATGGAAGAAGTGGCTGAAAAAGCTGGAATGGCTAAAGGTTCAATTTACAATTATTTTTTAAACAAAGAAGATTTATATATTTCTATCATTACTCATCGCCTGGAATCTTTGTTACAACTGCTCAAAGAGCGAATCGATACCCGTAATACACCTCTGATCAATATACGTCGGATTATTATCCATATTTACAGTTTCATGGCAAAGTATCCACATTTCTTTCAGATCTGGTACCGGGAAAAACTTCGCTGCGGATTTCAAACTAATCAACGTGTACAAAAACTGTATGGTGAGATTAAAAATTTGCTTGAAATAGCATTGGAAAGAGGTATAGCCGAGGGCATTATCCGAGAACATAAGACGGATTTTATTGGTGATTTATTAATGGGAATGATCGATGCGGCAGTTTTACGTTCGCATGGATTAACACAAGAGCAGCAACGCGTTGAACGGTTGATGCTATTTGAATTTTTTCTGGAAGCTCTTGGAACAGAATGTGCCAAACTAATGCATAAAAAAGGTTTAGATCGACCAGACTCATCTGGGGAGGTACCGATTGTCACTTAAATGTAAGAAAATACTTATTTGCCGCAGACCTTCTCAATCAGAAGAATTATTAGAGGCTTTAAAAGCTAGAAAAGCAGAAGGAATTATATTTCCTACTTTTGATGTGGAGCCAATGGAATTAGACCTGGAGAAAAAACAAACCTTCAGGAAATTAACAGATTTTGATTGGATTATTTTAAGTAGTGTGAATGGAGTTGATTATTTTTTCAAAAATCTGCAAGAAATGGGAGTTTCAAAGGAACTGATCAATTCTTTTTGCTTTGCCGTGGTTGGAGATAAAACAGCCAGATCCATTAAAGATTGTATTGAGAAACCAAATATTAAATTGCGTGCAGATAATTTAAACGATCTTTTGAAGAAAATAGCCCGGGAACGAAATCAGGATTTGATCCGGGCAATACATTTTACCAGCCAGGAATCTTTGAAGAATATTTCTGTTCACCTTCCACAAAATATTTTATTGCAAAGAATACCTATATATCGAACTATCCTTTTTCGCCATCATACTCCAGAGGAAATCCAATTTGCTCGCTCTGGTCAATATGATGTAATTTTTTTTGGTTCTCCCTCTTCCTTTGATTATTTCATTGAATTGGTGGGAACTGAACCACTCACCCCGAAAATGGGAATATGTGTTCCTGGCAAAACAACGAAAGCTTTTATTGAGGAGAAAGGTTTTAGAGTCAGTATTGTACCCGAGCAGCCTAAAACAGGGCGAATTATAGAAGCACTAGAAAAATATTTTAATGAAAAAAGTAAGTTTGTTTATAAAACTAAACCATTATAAATGTATTGCGTAGACTTCGATCTTTAAAAGATGTTGATTTTTAATTCTAAAATACTGATTACTGATTCATCAGGAAAGAATGGATTGTCATGAATAAAGGCAAAACTCGACAAAACAATTTGAAGAACGATCTGTTTATCAGAGCCTGCTACCGGCAGGATGTAGAAAGAACTCCTGTTTGGATGATGCGACAGGCGGGTCGATATCTACCACAGTATCGGGCTATTCGTGAGAAATATGATTTCACTACCATGTATAAAACGCCCGAAATTGCTACAGAAGTTACTCTTCAACCGGTTGATTTCCTGAAAGTTGATGCAGCCATTTTATTTAGCGATATTTTGGTGGTACCAGAGGCCATGGGAATGTCTCTGGAATTTTTTGAGGGGAAGGGACCTTTGTTTTCTCAACCTATCCGGGATAAAAAGCAGGTAGATCAATTACGCCCAATCGTTCCCGAAGAAGACCTTTATTTTGTTCTGGAAGCCATCAAAATGATCAGAAAGGAATTGAATGGTCGAGTGCCTTTAATCGGATTCTCTGGAGCTCCCTGGACACTCGCGGCTTATATGGTTGAAGGTGGAAAATCAAGAAATTTTACATATATTAAAAATTTGCGATATTCAAATCCTGAACTTCTGTCCAAATTACTGGAAAAGATTACAGAAGCGGTGATTTTATATCTCAAGGCACAAATACGCGCTGGTGTTCAGGCAGTACAATTGTTCGATACCTGGGCTGGATTGCTTGATCCACAAGGATTTGAACAATTTGCCCTGAAGTATGCTCGCAGAGTATTCGAGTCTTTAAAAAATATGGGCATTCCTTTAATATACTTTGCTAAAGGTGCCGGCATCTGGTTGGAAAAATTGAAGGAGTGTCAGGCCGATGTTCTGGGATTGGATTGGACGGTGGATATTGGCTGGGCACGAAACAGGGTTGGAGATCAATTCGCTTTGCAAGGTAATCTGGATCCCACTGTACTTCTCTCTTCTCCGAAAATTATTCGACAGGAAATTGTTAAAATTTTAACAAACTTTGGTAAAGCAAATGGACATATTTTCAATTTAGGACATGGAATATTACCTAACGTGACACCAGAAAATGCCAAGGTGTTTATTCAGGCTGTTAAAGAAGAAAGCGTCAGATTTCATTAATAGTGATAGGATATTCGACCATTAAAAAAGGAATTTTTGATGTTTAACCAG
>CAYLYM010000076.1:0-18674 GCA_964387645.1 uncultured Calditrichaceae bacterium
TCACAAATTATTTTTGTTGAAGTTGCAAAAACAAAATTTGTACAAATCCGAGAAATCTGCGATTTTTAAATTCTCTCTAAAATATCCTAAGGTCAAACATTATTATATTAAATTCCTTTTTACTTTTAAATATTTAGCAATTTTTCCAATAGCCTTAAAAGGGCTGTTTGACTCAAAATTTAATCTCTTGCTTATAAAAACGTGCTTTAATATATTCAAAATTGTTTTTATTTTTTCAATTTTTTAGAAAAAATAATTAGTCGGAGGCCTTATGAGCAAAGAGTTCAAGCCGTTTGTACCACCAGACAAAGTCATGAGTGAATTTACCCTCAGGGCTCTCATTTTAGGTTTAGTCATGACAGTTGTACTCGGAGCAGCTAATGCCTACCTGGGGCTTAAAGCTGGAATGACCATTGCAGCAACTTATCCAGCAGCAGTCATCGGTATGGCACTTCTACGATTAATGAAAGGTTCTATTTTAGAGGAGAACATTGCCCGAACCATTGGGTCCATCGGAGAATCTATTGCGGCAGGTGCCATATTTACAATTCCCGCTTTCTGGATTGCTAACGTTTGGAAAGGCTCATTTTTTACTTTAAGACATTATCTGGAGGCGACTGCTATAATGTTTGTTGGCTCAGTTATAGGAATAATGTTCGTAACAATCCTCAGGAGAGTTATGGTTGAAGATAAAGAATTGCCCTTCCCAGAATCCGTTGCTGCCGCCGAAATTCACAGAGCTGGACGTGCGGGTACCGGTAGTGCCAAATTTTTATTCAGTGCAATGGGATTAGGCGCTCTCATCCAATTTTTAAAAGAATTTTCTGTTTTCGCCAGTAAAGGCGAAGCATTCCTCTCATTTAGTAAACAATCATTAGCAGTAGGTGAGGGTGCAGCAACTCAAACCGGCGGAGGAGCGCTTATTAGTACGCCAGGCGTCAGTCCAGCTTATATTGGCGTTGGATATATCATTGGTCCAGAACTGGCCGCACTCAACTTTTCTGGAGGTCTGCTGGCCTGGGGATTGTTCGTTCCGATATTATTGTATTTTGTAGGCCCAGAAATCATGACACAACTAAAAGCCGCTTCACCAGGCCTACCTGCAGATCAATTATGGATTGAAACGGCTAAAAATGTATGGGGCGATATAGTCCGCAAAATAGCAATTGGCGGTATGTTATTCAGTGCAGGTTATACATTATACAAAATGCGTAACAGTTTGGCGACGGGTTTAAGTAGAGCCATTCGTGATGTAAAACAAGCTGCTGGTGAGTCAACTGAAGCAACAACCGAAGCAAGAACCGAAAAAGATTTGCCTTTCAAATGGGTTTTTCTGGGCATCGGTTTATCTTCTATAGCCACCTTTATTATTTATTATTATTTTTCTGAAGATATTATTGCTGCTCTAACAGCTACATTAGTTATGATCATAGCTGGATTCTTTTTTGCTGCAGTTTCTGGTTATCTGGTGGGATTAATCGGTTCCAGCAACAATCCCATCTCGGGATTAACATTATCCACCTTGATAGTTGCTGCCATTCTAATGGTAGCTTTAGGAGTAAAAGGATTACCAGGAATAGCGGCGGTTTTAGGTGTAGCAGCCGTTATTGCCGTTTCAGCGGCCGTAGCAGGTGAAATGTTGCAAGACCTTAAAGTAGGTCATATTCTGGGCGGAACACCTTGGAAAATGCAAGCTGGTGACCTTATCGGAGTTTTTCTCGGTTCACTGGTTATGTTTATTCCGTTATTCATTCTTCACGAAGGAGACATCCGACAAGGCGGAACAGGGTTAGGAGGCGAACAATATCCAGCTCCGCAGGCCAGTTTAATGGCAATCTTGGCAAAAGGTATTGTAAGCGGTGATATGGCCTGGCCACTTATTTTTATCGGTTTTGTCATGGCCATTGTCTTTATTCTGGTAAAAGTGAAAAGCCCAATGTTGGTTTGTGTCGGCATGTATTTACCTCTAGAAACAACATTTGCCATATTTATTGGCGGACTAATCAGAGGTCTGGCAGATAAATTAGCTGCCAGAAAAAAGTTTAACAATACACAAAAAACTAGAGTAGAAAATATAGGTATTCTGTTATCTGCCGGTTTAATCGCTGGCGAAGCACTAATAGGCCTTCTCTTTGCATTCTTTGCAGTAATGGAATGGAAAATCCCTTCAATTTTTGTTCAAGAAAAAACAATGACAGAATTTATACCAGCTCTACTGGTATTCGTCTTTATTGGTTGGGTATTGGTACATATTCCCTTAAGAAATGCTGGTAGTCCAGAAGAGCCGGCTCAACCGACTGCAAATTAAAAAATTTTAACCCCCCATACAAATCGTATGGGGGTTTTTCTTTGACAACCACAAAAGATAGATAAAATTTCTTAAATTATTTTCTTCCAACAAAAATATAAATTAAAACACTACAAAGTCAGATTGTTAAAAATTAATTATTTATTCCAATTTAAATGAATAGTAATAGCTAATTTTTGTGTTAAAACTAATATAAATAAATTTAATGGAAAAATGATTTGCAAAATATTATGACATGATTTAATTTATTTTTAGTAAAATCTAAAAATATAAGGAAATAAAATTGCATATAAATAAAATACTAGTTCCAGTTGATTTTAGTCCATTTTCGAATAAGGCGTTAGAGTATGCAACAGAATTGGCAGAAAAATTTAATGCCAGCCTCACATTGTTACATGCGGTAGTTCTATTTCAAGATGATATCAATGAAGAAGAAAAATTGCATGAATACGAAGAATGGCTTCAAAAACGCGAAATTAGCGTTCAATCTCAGATGAACAATAACAAGGAAATTGTTAATAAAAAAGGCCTAGAAATTGAAACAAACATAATTCGTGGAATTACAGCTTATGATGTAATATTAGATTTTATTCACGAGAATTCCTTCGATTTAGTAGTAATGGGGACTCATGGACGAACCGGTCTGAAGCATTTATTTCAGGGAAGTGTAGCAGAAAAAGTTATAAGACATTCACCTATTCCAGTTCTAACTGTTCACCGTTCAGTTAAAGAGTTCCAGATAAAAAAAATATTAGTTCCTATTGATTTTTCTGAATTTTCTAAAGGAGCCGTTGACTGTGCCATGTTTATAGCAAATAAATTTGCATCACAAATTGATATTCTTCATGTTATTGAGCATGAAATTCATCCTTCTTATTACGTTTCAGGAATACAATCCATATTTGAGGTAGATATTGGATTAAAAAATCGAGTTTTGCAAAACATGAAAGAATTTTTAGCAGACCAAATTAACGAAGATATTTTAATAAATTTTCATGTATGTGAAGGTAAAGCTCATAAAGAAATTATAGAATATGCCAAAGATTCAAAAACTGATTTGATTGTAATTGCAACACATGGTTTAACAGGGCTGGAGTACATTCTTTTAGGTAGTACTACAGAAAAAGTAGTGCGGTGGGCTAATTGCCCTGTGCTCACAGTCAAACTAAATCAATAAATGAACAAGGTTTAAAAAATATTTAAAATTTTTTAAAATTTTTCAGATCATGAAGCTAAATATTCAGATCAGAAAAATTCGTAATGATCTTTACATAGCGAGTTGTACTGATTTAATTGGATGTCATGTTCAAGGAAATTCCAAAGAGGAAGCTATTTCTCGTATCAAGGAAGCAATAAAACTCATGATTATTAGCTATAAAAAACATTTTGAGAAAGTTCCCATTGAAAGCTAAACAATTAGAAACTCGGACAATAACAGCAATAACTCGTCAGCGAGTTATACAAATACTTAAAGAACTGAATTTTGTCCAGGATGTGGAAGGAAATGATATCCTCATTTTTCGATGTAGCAATTTTCCTTTCCAGCGCTTAGCTTTGCCAAAAGATGATTTAATATCAATTGAATTAATAAAAGAAATTGCCGATGATTTTAAATGGCCCTATGACTTTTTCCTTCCAGAAATTCATAAAACTCCTGAATCATAACAAATATATAAAACTCAATTTAGCTCATTTAACATCATTTTATTTAATTTTGCCTTAAAAACAGAAAAACCGAACATGAATAAGGAAAGGAATTATTTACAAAAATGAATCTTCTCAGATCATATTTGCCCTTCTGATACGGTCGAAAGTAAATTATATTAAAAGGAAATAAGCCTTCTATAAAACAACACATTCCAATAAACTAATATTTCAGACGTTAGCTTTCCAAAAGTTCAGAAAAGGAATCAATTATATAGTACAGAGGTAAAGTTAAAATGGCATTAATGATCGTGGACAATAAATTTTATCTACGACAGTAAGATTCTAAAATGTAGAAACTACATTAACAAATAAAGGCCAGATCACTTTCATAATTTTTTATCAAATCACGAATTTCAAAAAATATTAATCTGATTCAAGATTTAAAATTTCTTTAATTTTGCTAATGATCTCGTTTACTTGAAAAGGTTTCCGCATATATCCAATTGCGCCTCTTTTTAAAATATCTTCTAAATCTTCTCTCGAAGAATATCCACTAATGATGAAAACTTTTTGATCTGGTTTAATTTTTGTTATTTCAATAAAAGCTGCTTTTCCATCCATTACCGGCATAACCATATCTAAAACAACCAGATCAATTTCATCACGGTATCTTTGAAATACCTCTACTCCATCACGTCCATTTCCAGCAGTATAGACATTAAAACCATGCATTTCCATAATCTCCTTCATCATACTGCGGATATTATACTCATCATCAATCACCAGAACAGTTGGCTTTTTATGTTTTTTCTTAACAGCCGGAACTTTCTCCTCGGCCATTAGAACTTCCATTTCTTTTTCCTCCTTGATCGGCAGATACACATTTACAGAAGTATATTCTCCTTCTTTACTTTCTATAAAAATTTCTCCTTTCATATCTTTTACAATATTATAAGCAATAAATAACCCCAGCCCAACACCTTCGTTTTTAATTTTTGTTGAATAAAAAGGCTTAAAGACCTGAGGTAAACTTGCCTCCGAAATACCACATCCATTATCGTAAACACATAATTCAATATAATCTCCTGTTTTTAAATAATACTTTTTATTTGTTAATAATCCATCTCGCTTTTGGTTAATCAACTTTGTAGAAACTCGGATTAAACCTTTCTCTCTTCCTTCCAAGGCCTCCAGGCTATTGGTTAGAAGAATTTTCAACAACTGACGTAATCTTAATGGATAATAATAAACCTTTTTTAAACCGGGTTCAAATTGAAATTTAATTTCAACGTTCGAACTAATTTGTTTTTTGAAAGATGAAATAAACGAACTGATTACACTATTAATATTCCCCACTTTTGGCGCTTCAAAATCTTCTAAATCATAATTCAGAAATTTCTGAACTAAATTAGCCGAACGCTTTGCCGCCTGTTCTATAGCTTCTAAATGAACTTGATGAGGATGTGTCGCTGGTAAGCGGGTACGCATTAAACTAATATTTGGAACAATAATTGTTAACAGATTATTAATTTCTCCAACAATTGTGCGTGAAAATTGATCCAACTCATCAAGAATTTCATTCCGTCTGACCCAAATTTCACGATAATAATTCTGGGTAACTTCAAGTGCGAAAACTAAAATAAGACTAAAATGATTCTGCAATTCGATTTTACTGATAAAAAATTCAAAAATTGGTTCAATTCCATTTTTACTAATCACAGGTGACTGATAATAGCTAACTTTCCCCTCTCCGGCCATTTCAATAGCCTTTTGAAATCCTGCTCGATGAGATTTTGGAATAATTTCTAATAAATTTTCACCTATAAGCATTTCGCTTTCAACTGCCAACTTGCTCATAGCTGCAGTATTCGCATGAAGTACAACAAATCTCGGATCCAAAGTAAAAATAAAAAGAGGTCCTTTTTCAAAAAACTCTGCATATTTAACTTCTTCAAGAATTTTCTTTAATCGAAATTGCTTAAAAAGTCTCGATTTTAGTTCTGCAAAATAGAAATGTTGATAAATGAGCAGAGAAATAATCCCAATATTTAAATTTATAAAAGATAAATCTTGTAAATTGAAACTATCCTGGTTTCGAATCAGATAGCCTACTCCTAGAAATTTACCTCGCACTTTTATAGGAAATAAAATTAGGGATTTAGCTGAAATTAACTCCCATTTAATCTTATCGCCATAAAATTGTCGAGCATCAGTGATAAGATAAGCCATATCCCGTTCTTTAATTAACGATTTAAGTATATTTGCTTCCGGAGCAGAAGAAAAATTTTTATATGTTTCTGTATATTCTTCACGGTTTGTGATAATAATGTCTTCCTTATCATCTTCATTTAACTTAAATGCAATAAAACCATAATCAAAACGAACATTCCGCTGTAGAAACCCAAAAAGCGTTTGCATCATATTTTCTGAATTTTTAAAGCGTATAACACTTCGCTGAAAATCAATCAATTCAGAAAGCAGATTAATCTGGTTAACAAAGGAATTAAAATTATTCTCTAAGGTATCCAGGGTTGTTTTTACATATTGCTCTAAAACCTCTAATTCAGCTGAAATATTTTTAAGTTCAGCAAAAACTTCTGATCCTTTCTCCATCTTCCTGATGGACTGAGCGACATTTTCGAAATATTGAAGAATGTTTTTTCGAAATTTCATAAGGTTCCTATCTCAAATAATTTTATATAATTTTCTTGTTCCTGAATATCTTTTCGAATATTTTCCATCAACTTAATTATTTCGGCTTCGGTAAAAGAATAATATTTATTCATCGAATAATCAAAAATTTGATGAGTTTTAATATCAACTTTGTCCCGCTTTAATAAATGGGCTAAAATATTTCCTAAATAAACAAGCCGAATCCAGGATGCAATCTCATCTTCATGTTCACATTGGTCGGGAATGTGGTGATATTTTACTAATGAACAAATAACTTCGGGCAATTTCCAATTCTCCAGTAATTTTGCTCCAATTTCGCTATGGTCAAATTCTAAATATTTTCTTTCAAGTTCTAATAATTTCTTCTTCTCTTTTTCACTTTTTTCTAATAAAAAATAATAATCCTCACCTAAAACATAAAGAAGAACTAGTTTGCCAATATCATGAAGCAGACCCGCAATATACAAAATCTCTTTATGCTCTGGATCGAAACTCTCAGATAATGTTTTCATGGCAAAACCAGTAAATAAAGAATGGCGCCAGAGGTTTTTAAAATCATAATTTATTTCCAACTCGAAGCTTTTATATAAGCTGAAAATGGATAGTGAAACAGTTATATCTTTAAGTAGATTAAAACCCAAAATAACAATTGCTCTGTCCAGGGAATAAATCTCACGCGGATAATTAAAAAAACTGGAATTCGCCACTCGCAGAACCTGCGAGGACAGGCTTTGATCTCCTGAAATAACCTTCACTAATTTGGGAATAGGTACTTCGGGATCAGAACAAAGTTGTATAACTTTAAAAGCAACCGTATTAATTGTAGGAAGTTTTTTTACACGTTGAATAATTTCTTCCATAGATAATGTCATATTTCTCTGAACTCTCCTGAAAACCGTAAATAAAATATGCAAAAGATCAATCTATGAAAAAGATCTCATCTATTAATATCGAAAAAAAACTTTAGAACTTTATTTTATTTTTAATTAAAAAACAAAAGGAACAATCAGAGACAGATTGTCAGGAAATCTTATTATTTTTATAAAAATGCTAAAACTATATAATGATCGATATGTTAAAGATTTCATCTTACAAAAACCCCGGGATAAAAAACTCATTTTTATAATTCTCTTTACTTTTATAATAACTAAGATAATGAATTTTTTTAAAATATAATTGTTTTACAAAAACTTGTTAAGAAAATGAACAGAAACGTGTTAATTAACCTGAAGTTTACCCTATCGAAAAGAAACCTATACACTTGTTATTTAAAGAGAACTTTGAAAAAATCAATCTACTATTATTACGCCGAGCTCAGTTAATGCGGGATGAAGAAATATAATAAATTGTGTATTAACATAATATGGGATTTACAATAATGATTTTTCCAAAGCTCTATAATTTAAATAGAACATTTTATGCAATTAATGATTATTTTTACTCCCACATTATTTTGTTGTATTTAAATTATTAATTTTTTTATTACTTATATTATTCACAGCAAAGTCCACAGAAAACACAGAGATAAAATAATCTCCAATTATTTAAAACAATGTTTGATGACAATTAAGTCTGGATCATTTTCAATTAAATTGAACTATAATACTTGTTAAAATAAAGATAAAAAACAACTCTACGCCCTTTGCTCTTCTGCAGTTTATCCCAAGAAGCAACTACTATGTGATGAATAAATTGGGATTAGAAAAAAATTTGTATATTTTCTAATCAACTGTAAAATCTGGAATTAAATTACTCTTTTCGCTTAAATGAAATTTGCTTATCAAAAAAATTATCTTCACCAATGAAAAATTCTATTTAACGACAGGTTCTTTAATAATCAAGTGCTCGGGTAAAACCGAAAAAAATCGACAGACCTTTGTATTCTTGATTTTCACCAAGCGGATGGGAAAAATGGAAAAGATTGTATCGTAAATCAAAAGAAAGTGCCCACTGCTCTTGCCATAAATAATCCACCCCCATACCGATGAAACCTCCACCACCAATCTCTGATGATATTCTTCCTAAATTTTTAAAGAAGCCATATCCATAAGGAATATATAAACCAAGAGCTGGACCAAGTCCTGCAATAATATAAGGCACAAAATCGTTCATATTAGCATTTTGGTACAAATGAAACTTAACATTTAATAAAAGTGGAATAAAAAAATATTGTCCTTTCGGTGACCAATTTCTTATAAATTCGCGCTCTGGTTGATTTGATACAAGTAACTGATTCACCTCCATCGATATTCCCAAAGAAGTACGATCTGTTCGTAAACGAGCCCATGTAGTTGAAATCCCCTCATAGTCTGGAGAGAATAATAGCTTTGCATTTAAATTTTTGCGATAGAAATTTTTATAATGAGAAAAATGAGTAATCGATTGTTTGGGATAAATCGTTTGTCTAGGTAAATGCAGTTCATTTCTTCTAATGCTATGAATTTTGTCACCCAAATTGTTAATGCTCCCCTGTGTTAATCCGCAATATACTAAACTAAAAAAGCTAAACAATACAATTACAAATCGTTTCATTATTAAACTCCTCGTATATTACATTTTTTAAGTTTATTTCGTAGGGTTCTCAAAGTGAATCCTAATTTCTTGGCAGCTTGTGTCTTATTTCCTCCACATTCTTCTATTGTTTGACGAATAATTTCGCATTCGAATAAATCCAGTCTTTCTTTAAACGTCAAGTTTTCCTTTTCTATAGATGGTAATAAAACTGAGTCTTTACGCATTTGTTTAGTTTGCAGATAACCGGGTAAATCCTGAACCTGAATCACGTCCGATTCCGCCATAACCACGGCATTTTCAATAGCATTCTCCAATTCACGAATGTTTCCCGGCCACGAATATTGAAATAGCAAATCACGAGCTTCACGAGTAATACCTTTTATTTCTCTTTTATTCTTCATGGAATATTTTTTTATAAAATGATCGATCAATGGCCCAATATCTTCCGGGCGTTCTCTCAGTGGAGGTATATATATCGGAATCACATTTAAACGATAATATAGGTCCTCTCGAAACCGGCCTTCTTTTATCGCCTTTTCTAAATCCGCATTGGTTGCTGCCAACAATCTTACGTCTACTTCAATATTTTCTACTCCACCTACCCTCGTAAATGTCCTATCCTGTAAAACACGCAACAATTTAGCCTGAACACCCTGTGGTAATTCGCCAATTTCATCCAAAAACAAAGTTCCTTGATGCGCTATTTCAAACTTTCCTTTTTTACTTTTGTAAGCACCGGTAAATGCTCCTTTTTCATGACCAAAAAGTTCGCTCTCTAGTAATGTTTCTGGAATCGATGCACAATTAATTTCAACTAGTGGTTTTTCTTTCCGGTCGCTTTGAAAATGTATCGCCCTGGCAATAAGTTCCTTCCCTGTACCACTCTCACCGCGAATCAGAACAGTGGCATTCGTTTTGGCTACTTTAATAACTTTGCGGAAGACTTCTTGCATCTTACCGCTAACACCAATAATGTTCTCGAAACGATAAGTTTTCTGTAATTTTTCTTTTAAATCGATATTTTCATGTATTAGTTGTTGCTCCTTCAAAGCCCGTCTAATAATAATACTCAATTCATCCAAATCAATTGGCTTTGTTAAATAATCATAAATTCCTAACTTCATAGCATTCACAGCATTCTTTACAGACCCAAATGCTGTCATCATGATGATTTTGATTTCTGGATTCTGTTTGATCAATAATTCAGAAATTTCCAGACCATCCTTGTCTGGTAAAAGATAGTCAATAAGTACAATATTAAAATTGTTTTTCTTAAATTCTGTCAGAGCCTCTTTGCCATTACGAGCCTTTCTAACAGTATAATTTTCCTGTTCAAGTATTTCTGCTAATCCTTCTAAAGTGTTCAAGTCATCTTCCACAAGTAATATTTTCTTTCCCATAGAAGTTAACTCCATCATATTTTTCATTGATCAGCAAATTCTTTATAGAATAATTTAACTTGTTGCGCATAATTAAAATATAATTTAATGGAATAAACGTCATTTTATCGTCAGTTTCTTTGTGCTCCAATAGATGATAACTTACATCCAGAGCGTTATCCCCATCTCTATTCTATATTGCTACCGAACAGATCTGACTGTTGCAGCCGGTCATAGCAAAGAGAATATCCTCTTCTATATACCGGACAGACTGATTCGCCAAAAACAGATTTGTCTCTTTAATATGCTGGATTAGAAAATTCCTCATCCTGCTGCAGCAGGATTTAAAATGAAAATTACAATAACTATATAGATTTAGTAGCATTTTTACAAATGAATTATGCACAACGCATTATTTTCAATATTTTAATAGATTCTTATTTCCATCCCTTCAACTCCATCAATCTTTCACCGGTAATTTAATAACAACAGTTGTGCCTTTTCCAGTTTCACTTTCAATAACAATTGAACCATTGTGGCCTTCAACAATTTGCTTTGCAATTGGAAGTCCCAAACCAGTTCCTGTTTTTTTTGTTGTATAATAAAAATCAAATATTTCTTGTAATTTGTCTGAAGGTATTCCACAGCCACTATCTTGGATTTTAATGACCACGTAACGAGATTCTTGATTTTCTTGTTTCAAATCATCATGAACATATGTCGTAATCCATAAGTCTCCACCATTAGGCATGGCATCAAAGGCATTAATAATAATATTATGAAAAACTTGCTTGAGTTGATTGTGATCAAACATACCTAGACAATTTTCCTCAGCATACTTTCGGTGAATTCTTATTTGTTTTTTTCGAGCCTGAGCTTCTTGAAGAATAATTACTTCTTCTAAAATTTGATGAATATTTGTTCGAATTAGAGTAAGTTCAGGAGGGCGAGTTATTGTTAGAAAATTAGTAACAAGACTATTCATACGATCAATTTCAGAAGAAATAATATTCAGATATTTAATTTTTTTATCCACTGGTGTATTTTCCTGAATCATTAAACGCCTAAGAATTTGCACATTAATGTTCATAGCGTTAAGTGGATTACGGATTTCGTGGCTGACTAATGATGCAAATTGGCTTAAAGCAGCCAGACGTTCCATCCGGGCTAACTTCTTCTGATTTTTGTCGAGAGATTCTGCCATTGCATTAAATTCGTGGGCAAGCTCTCCTAATTCATCCCGACGTTTAAGACGTGTACGGTGACTCAAATTACCTCGTGCATATTCTCGCACATCTCTTACCAATATATCTATTGGATTAGCAATTCTCTTAACGCTAGCCACTGCAAGGAAAATTGCCAACAGAGTTGTCAGAACAACAAAAAAAATCACCCTTTCGCGCATCTTAGAGGCCAATTCATAAGCTTCTGCTTTGGTTTGTTGAATCACAATGCCCCATCTCAGATCAGAGATCGAAATTGGGGCAAATGCTGCAATCATTTCTTTTCCTTCTGAAACAAACTGAGTAGTCCCTTCCCTACCTTTTAATATTTCTTTAAAAAATGGATAAAGCGCAAATGATTCTTTTTGCAAAACTTTTTGTTTATCAGGATGGGCAATAATAGAACCATCAGAACTCAATAAAAACGCATTGCCTGTGGAATCGACTGTTATATCGTCTACTAAATTCCAAATATTTTTCAAATCTATTTCGCCAACAAGCACTCCCTCCACCATATTATATTTCCGTACAGGTACCGCTACTAGCATTAATGGAAATCTGGACGGCGAAAAAGTCACTTCTGAAAAAAATATCTGACCGCTTATTGCTACACGATATGCATTGTGTTTGCTATAATCTTTCAATTCTTCACCAAAGCTGGTAGTAACTACAACTAATCCCGTTTGGTCTAAAATAAACAATTTACGAAAAATAGGATTTTCATTCTTAATCTTATTAATTAAGCGGCTCTGAGTAAATCGCTCCATTTCTAAGATATCACGTGTTTGTACTAGTGTATTTAGAATGGTTAATGGTTCTTTAATGAACAAATAGATTTCGTTGCTTGCCCGACGTGCCGTTTCTAAATTTCTTTGATTTAAATAACTGATTAAAGCATTTTGTGAAAGATTAAAAAGCACAAAACTAACTATTATAATAGGTAAAACACCTAGGCCCAAATAATTTAAAAACATCCGGCGGGAAATCTTTTCGGCAAGATATCGTCTGAATATTCGTTTACCAAGTTTCCATCGAACATTTATTCTGAATGGATTCTTCATCTTAAGGATTGGGAAATTTTTGTAATGGTTTGGGTACAAACCAATTTTCAAAAGGATTTAAACGGTGATAAAAAGATTCTCCATCCATAAAAGTTACTCTTATTTCTTTAAAGCGATTGTGTACAGCATAAATAATTTTTTCATCAAAGAATAAAAATACCACTGGAGTGTCTTGATTCAAAATAATTTGCAAACGTTGAATTAGCTGTTTAGCTGGATCAGGAGTAGTAGCTCCAATTTTCAACAACCTCTCCAATGCGAGACTTTGGTAATTCGTTTGTGCATCCGCATTCTTTAAAACTTTCTCGTAAAAAACCTGAATTCCTTCGAACAAATTTTCCTCAAAATATGAATAACTATTAATTATAGCAGTATAATTATTGGTAGAGATTAGCATTTTCTTTGTATTTCTATCCACTGGTTTGGGATGGACATTAATACCAATCTCTGCCAGATGAATTTTAATCAAACGAGCCAGGCTTTCTTCTAACTGAGAATTCTGTTCAAAAATCAATTCAAAATTAAATTGTTTGTTTTTCTTAACCAAAATACCCCTGGTTCGATCCATCTTCCAACCATTTTCGGATAACATCTTCAAACTTAATCCCGGATGATATTTTTCTTTCTTTAACTTTTCATAAAAATAAGGATGGTCCTGATGTACTATTGAATAAGCCACTCCACCATTTTGCGGATTCAATTTTTCCACTATCTCCTCTTTATTAATAGATCGTCGTATTGCTATACGGTCTTGAGGATTTTTAAAAGGGAATCTGTTTAAATTAAACTGAATAAAATAGACTTTCCGTTCGGGACGAGGAGTAGCAAAAATCGTAATCTCTTTTCGAAGCACTTGATTAAGTCGCTGTGCAGTATTTTTATCTTTTATTTCGATTAAATCAATATTACCTCGAATGAAATTATCTATTAACTCTTGTTCATTTTCAAAAAATATAAAACTAACTCCATTCAAAAAAGGTCTTCCAAAGGCATAATGTGGATGATAAATAAGAGAAACTTCATGGTCATTACTATGCTGATAACGGAAAGGACCACATCCCATAGGAACAACTTCTTTTAAATATTCAAATCCATATTTTTTAATGCTTTGATAGCGAGATTGAGATAGTATTGGAATATCTGTTAACTTCCATAAAAAATTTGGGTCTTTTCTTTTTAAGATAAATTGAACTTCTAAATCACCATTCACCCTAATGTATTTAACATTAGAAAAATTTATTTTTCTATTAAGGATGTGCCCTCCCCACTTTTTAAGCATCCGAAATGTAAAAAGAACATCAGAATTTCGAAGCGGAAGTCCATTTTGAAAAATAATATTCCGTTTGAGAATAAACTTCCAATCCAGGTCTTTGGCATTATTACCTACTGGCACAACATATTTGTCCACTAATTGAGGAGAATTGCCAAAACGATCGGGTAGCTGAATCAATCCCGGACCATATATCAAACGATTTATTTGTAAACTCTCAACATCATCAATCCTATAAGGATCAAAATATAAAGGAGGTTTTCCAATCAATCCGATCCGTAAACGATCTCCAAATGCTTCAGAACTAAAAGTATTAATTTGAGAATAAACAACCGTGAAATAAGATAGTAGGATTACGATGTAAATCAATCTTCTTTTTAGCAGCAAATTTGCTTCCTCAATAACTTCACACAAAGTTTAATAAATAATCAAAATGAAATCAATTTTTTAATTTTGATGATTTTAACTATAGTGAAACGGATCCGCCATAAAAAATAAAAAGATTTCTGAAAGTAAAATACCTTCAGGAAATTAATCAATTAATTAATAAAAAATTAAAGAGATTAATAACAAGAACAAATCAGAATTTTATAGAAAAACCTTTGTAATTTTAAAAGAAAAAAACAACAACAGCCTCTCTTGATTTCAACACAAAAATATTATATATTTGCAAGCTTAATTATTAATTAAAACAAAATATGGATAAAATTTATGAAAAACTTAAATAAGGAAATTCATCTTAAAGATATTGAAGGAGAACCCATTTTTCGGATTGGAATAGTTGAAGGTCAAGAATACATTGATTTCCGCGTTGAAGGACCTTTCTCGATTTATGACGAAGAGGGAAATCTTTTAGAAGATAATATTTCTTCTGATCTAAAATGGCGTGTTAAAATAAAGGAAAGTAAAGCTGGAACTGAACGTTTTCGACTAAGTTTATATGAAACGTATAACGAGAATCGAATTCAGGAAAAATTAGAAATTGCTAAACGCTTTGATCCAGAAACAAAAATTGTGGTACTGGGAGGAGATATTTTTCTAAGAGGCAAGAAAATTAACAACAATACCAAATATGTGCTTATAAGTGGGAATTACCATACACAACTAGAAGCCAGAAAGAACTGTAAAAAATTCCAACCAGAATTTAATCCAACCGTTATAAAAGAAACTGTTAAGCGACCAAAAGGTACATTGGAATTTTTTGATGCTGAATATGATCATTCAGGTGAAACAAAAAATGCCTTCAAAATTGTACCGAAAAATGTTAATACCAAATCCAAACTTTATAATATAAAACGATACGACAAAATATTTCAAAAGGAAAGCTACGAGGACCGCGTCTACAACGGATCTCTTGAATTTCGCATTGATAACAAGGGAAAATTAATGGTCATTAGCGAAATTCCCTTAGAATCCTATCTTAAGAGAGTAATTTATTCAGAAATTGGAACAGAATTACCTCTTGAATTCATCAAAAGTCTGGCTATTGTTTGTCGAAGTGAAGTTTTAGCCCGAGTAAATCATAAACACCTTGGCGATCCTTATGATATGTGCGATTGGGGTCACTGTCTACGTTATTATGGCGAAGATTTCGATGATGAGAACATTAATTTGGCTGTAGAAGAAACCCGAGGACAAGTTATTTTTACTAATGGGAATATTTGTGACGCGTTCTTTAATCTTATCTGTGGTGGTCATACCGAAGATGCTACAGGTGTTTGGGAAATTGATGAATTACCTCAATTTCAAGGTAAATATGATTGGAAAGAAGTTCCAAAAGATTTTGGCTCTCTACAAGATGAAATAACCGTTCGCAAATGGATTCTTTCGCGACCGGAAGCCTGGTGTAATTTACGCGGTCGGAAAGTTCCCCCCTCGCTGGAGCAAAATAAAAAGTTTTTTCGATGGGAAGTTGAATATACCCGAAAAGAATTAGAAGAAATTATCCGAAAAAAAACTGGTGAAGATATTGGTATTCTTTTTGATATTGTCCCTATACGGCGTGGCCGATCGGGGAGACTCAAAGAAATTGAACTTATTGGTAGTTTAAAAAATTATCGTATTCGCGGAGAATTGAATATCCGAGAATCTCTATCGTTGGATTACCTGGAAAGTTCTTGCTTTATCGTAGAAAAAGAATTAGATGACATTGGTACACCAATTTCCTTTACACTAGTTGGTGCCGGCCAGGGACACGGTGTTGGTATGTGCAAAACTGGTGCTGCAGTTATGGCCATGGAGGGATATAATTGGGAAAGTATACTAAAACATTATTTTGATAATTGTAATATTAAATCTATTTACGAAATATCATAATTTATATTTAACTTTTTATCTAAAGCTGAAGAGATGTCTAAAATTTTTTTATCTTTACAGTCAAAAAACTAAATCAACAACTAAAATAATAAGGGAACATTTATGATTGAAGTAATTGAAGATAAAATTCAGCAAATGCGGGAAATCTTGTCAAACCTTCGGGGTTATCTTTGACATTGATAAAAAAGAACAAGAGATTACCGAGCTTGAGAAAAAAACTCAGGATTCATCACTATGGAATAACCCGGAAAGAGCACAAAATTTATTACGTGAGCTAAGTAGTAAACGTGATATCGTTGAACAATGGAAACGTTATAACAAGGAAGTAGAAGACCTGAGTGTACTATTAGAACTTTCACAAGAAGAAGATTCCACAGATACAATAAAAGAATTGGAAAAAGAAAGTCAGGAACTTTATCATCAAATAAAAGATCTGGAATTACGCGGTCTTCTATCAGCACCTGAAGATAAGAAAAACGCCATTTTGACTATTCATCCAGGAGCAGGTGGCACTGAATCTCAAGATTGGGCGCAGATGCTTATGCGTATGTATCTACGATATGCCGATCTCCATAATTTCAAAACAGAAATATTAGACTTTCTACCGGGAGAAGAAGCTGGAGTAAAAAGTGTAACCATAGAGATCAAAGGCCCCTACGCATTTGGTTACCTTAAAGCGGAGAGTGGAGTTCACAGGCTGGTTAGAATTTCGCCTTTTGATGCCAGTGGAAGAAGGCATACTTCTTTTGCATCAGTTTTTGTAGTACCAGAAGTAGATGAAGAAATTGAAATTGAAATTGATCCAAACGATCTAAGAATCGACACTTTCCGGGCTAGTGGTGCAGGCGGACAACATGTTAATAGAACCGATTCCGCTGTAAGAATTACTCACCTTCCAACTGGTATTGTAGTTACCTGCCAGAATGAGCGCTCACAGCACAAAAACAAAGCCAATGCCATGAAAATTCTGCGGGCCAGACTATATAAAAAGAAATTAGAAGAAGAACAAGCAAAGAAAAAAGAACTTGAAAACTCAAAAACTGATATCAGCTGGGGAAATCAAATTCGTTCTTATGTATTTCATCCCTATAACCTTGTTAAAGACCATCGTACAAATTATGAAACTAGCGATATACAAAGGGTAATGAATGGTGAAATAGATGATTTTATTCAATCTTATTTGCTTTCGAATCCTCAAACTAAAAATTACTAGCCCTCATAAATTATCCATCTAAAAACTCCAAACAAAGCGTCTTTTTCAAAATAATGCTTTGTTTATCTTAACTTTAAATTTGAATGTTAACCAGATATTCAGAATAAAATAATCAAATGCTTGTTATTGTAATTTCTTACCCGCTATACAAAATAAATTAAAATTATGTTAGACTACATGATTATTTCAGAAAAAATAATCATTCAAACTATATTGAATCTGTCGAATTATGAACCTTGCATAATAGAAAATGCATGGATTCATATTACTTTTCGAGCATGATAGAAGTGAGGCAATGGTAAATTTTTATTCAATAGTAAAAACCCTTCTATGAAATATAAAGAAATTAATTAAAAAAATATGAATTTTACACATTTTAAATCATCATACACACTGGCTTAGATTTGAAATAATAATAGGTTTGAGATTCCATCTTTTACAGTCAAAGTGGCCTTAAGCGCAGGACAAAGTGATGAAATCTTCTGTGATTTTTTTAAGGTTGTTCTATATTAAATTAATTTTGTGCAACAATTTATCTTTTATAAATTTGAATATTTCCATTAGTGGTTTTCAGTCGAATTAAAGGACCACCACCTTTAATTTTTCCCTCGATCTTTTTTGAGGAAAAATTACCCTTTAAAGTTAGAGGAAACTCAGTATCTAATGAACCATTTGAAGTTCTGGCACTAATATTACATCGAATGTTTTCTGGAAGGTATAATTTGATACTTCCATTGGTTGTTTGGAACTGCATGTCATTACCAGAATAAACTTCGCTCAATTCTATTTCTATAGAACCATTCGTTGTATAAGCATCAACTATACCAACTATCTCCTTTCCAGTTATTTCGCCATTTGTTGTGTTGAGTTCAGCTCTTCCCTCTACCCCTTTTAAAGAAATACCACCATTGGTTAGTTCAATGTCAAGATCAGTTTGTTTGGGCACAAAAAGCTTATAATTAATATATCCTGATTCATCATTTCTAAAAATCCAATTCCAAAAATTATTTGAACGCCTTGGAAAATGCGTTTTTATAACAATTTCCTTCTTATTTTGTGTAATATCTATT
>CAYLYM010000077.1:0-18634 GCA_964387645.1 uncultured Calditrichaceae bacterium
CTTCACCGCGGACGTTTTGCCTTTTGCGGGTCATAGTCTGGATTGATTTCCAGCATTTGGGCACCGACGTTTTGCCGCCATTCTCTTAATAATTGCTTCAACTCAGCCAGAATCTCCGGCTTTTCGGAAGCCAGGTTGTGGTTTTCGCCCAGATCGATTTTAAGGTCATAAAGTTCGTATTGATGGGCGGTTTCCGGCAGGCTGGTGTCGTACCATTCAATCAATTTATAACGACCTTTCCGAACGGCACCGGAGGGCGAGACTCCCGCTGTGTGGTAATGTGGATAATGCCAGAAGATTGCCTGGCGCTCTATTATACCCGTTTGTTTGAGGAGCGGCAAAATGCTCACGCCATCTATTTGTAGATTTGGTGGCGTCTTCACTCCAGCCACCTCGCACAGGGTAGGGAAGAAGTCCACACTGATGACCGGCGTATGGCAAACGGTTCCGGCAGGAACAACACCTGGCCAGCGGACAATGAGGGGAACTCGAATGCCGCCTTCGTACAATGTGGCTTTTCCTGCTCTCAAAGGCGTCTGGTCGGCGTCTCGTTCAAGGCCTCCGTTGTCTGAGAAGAAAATGACCACAGTTTTTTCGGTCAGCTTCATTTCTTCTAATTTTTGCAAAACGCTACCGACGCTTCTGTCCAGCGTCTCCAGCATGGCGCCTATAACCGGGTTATTTTCCGGACGTTCACTCCCCGGTTTGTTCCGATATTTCTCGATCAAGGCAGCCTTCTCTTTTAATGGATTGTGGATGCTATTGTGCGAAATATACAAAAAGAATGGTTTATCCTTATTTTTTTCGATGAAATCCAGAGATCTGCGGGTGATTTTTTCTACATTGTGGGCATCATTTTCGGGGTCCTGATTTCGTGTCGGTTTGTAAGTGATCATGTATTCGTCAAATCCCTGTTTGTCAGGATTGTAGGGTAAACTTTTGGGTGGTTTTTTCTCGATGCTTAAATGCCATTTGCCAAAGCAGGCAGTGGTGTAACCAGCCGATTTCAGGACTTCGGCGATGGTAACCTCTTCCAGTGGTAAAAATTGCTGCCAATCCGGCTGTTTTAATCGTGCATAAGGGAAAGGATTCCCAGGGATAAAATCGGTAAGATGTAACCGGGCGGGGTATTTGCCGGTCATAATACTGGCGCGAGTAGGCGAACAAACCGGACAGGCCGCATAGGCATCGGTAAAACGCATTCCTTCCCGAGCCAACTGATCGATGTTGGGCGTTTCATAATACTGGCTACCATAACACCCTAATTGAGGCCAACCTAGATCATCAGCCAGTATAAAGACAATGTTGGGCTTTTGCGAAATCTTTTTCCCACATGAAAATAATGATAGGGTAGAGCCAATGGTTGAAAGACCCATTATTTTGAGAAAATTTCTCCGTTTCATGAGACCCTCGCTTTTATTCATTCCATCCGGGCAACGATACGGTTGCCTGATAATTAGAATAATTGTAGAGTGGATTCCGTAAGGGTTGATATAGTTTCCCGCTTTTAGGATTGTCTTCCTGAGTGTATACCCAGATTTCTTGCGGATCCCACACCACAATTTCATCGCGGCAATCACCGGTGATATCCAACACGGCATTGCACATTTCCGGGTGTCCGTCTGCCGGAAAACTTACTACTTTTCTTCCCCAGCCGTCGAATAAACCACCTTCCATCACGCTGGCGGAAAGTACAAAATACTCCTCTGATTTACCCGTCCAATTAATAGGCAACATCATGCTGCCATGTTGCACCGGCTCAAAATCATAATAAATGTTGCCATCGGCATCGTAAAAATGGATGATGCCCTGGTTTCCCCAAAAATTGATGGACACCGTCTCCAATCCATCAAGATCATCCCGAAAATTAGCCACGGTTGGGTTCTGTACGTGGCCGATATAATGATGTTTCAAAATATTGCCTTTCATATCATAAAACAGCATTCCTTCGTCACTGGCCGCGTTCAAAATCCATAAATCTTTCCGTTGAGCTGGATTGAAATTCACGATAGCCACACCATCGGCATGGTCTTTTAATTGATCGTCCAAGCTGAATAATAATGTTCCATCATGGTCGTATAATGAATATCCTATAGCTATTTCGTCCTTCCCGTCGTTGTCGATATCGTAAGCAAAAGGATAATGGCCGGTTTTGCAATTGCCTTCCCACAAAAGCTCTAATTTGTCATTTAGTACCCAGAAGTTCCAGTAGCGATCTTTGATGATGATATCACTGTCATGCCCTTTACCACGCACGTCACAAAAATAGAGACAATCTCCTAAAATTCGTGGAAACTTCTCTTTGTAGAGTTGGGAACGATTCGGTGGAGTAGGGGATTTGTATTTTGTAGAACCTGTAGCACCGTCTGCCACGATGATTTCCATATTCATACAATAAACCACTTCGGTTTTCCCATCTCCGTCCAGGTCGTGTATTTGAAAGCCGACATCGTTGGTTAAATGATCTTTCCAGAGGTCCGGTTCGCCGATTTGCCAGAGGATTTCGCCATCGAAGGTCATGGCCGTCAGACAGCTCAGTTCACTATTCCGGTCCTTTGGTCCATGGTGAACTACCTGGCCGATTAGAACATCCATCTGACCGTCGTTATTCAAATCCCCAAAACGCAGATTCCGACCCACGCCAAATCCATCAGTGGATATCTTTTTCCACAAGACCATGGCGGGATTGGCTTCCTGTAAACGCCGAAGTTCGAGTTCTCTTGCGGCTTTTCTCTTCTGATATACCCGGTAATCCTTTTCTGAAGCGCTTACTTTGATCCTCCGGTATCGGGTGGGTACATCAGCGCTCAGACCGATTTTACCCATAGAAAAATGATTATCCCGAGCTTGGAGCACGATCTGATCATTAATGCTGGCCTGAATCTGGTTACCATCGACTTGCACTTTTAGCGAAAGATATTGTCCCGGTTTCCAGTCAAATTCCTGGCTGTCCAGAATTTTCTGATATGGTTGATGAAAGCCCGTCGCATGGTTTACTAACTGAAGGATGGCTTTATTGCCTTCCACTCCGAAAAAATAATAGCATCGATCGTTTTTATAGCGAAAAATCACTCCGCTGCGGGCTTCTTTTGATTCAGGCGCACAAAGGGCTTCGAAAGTGTAGTTCTGCCATAATTCGTCTCCTGCAATAATTATTGGATGGGTGTATTGTCGTTCGCGTTCTGATACAGTATACGTCTGGTACATGACGGTCTCAGCGTTCTCTCGAATCACCCGCCAGGCTCTTTGCGAACCATTGCTGCGAAAGCAAGAGACCACCCAGTTGCCTTTTGGTGACGTTTGTGGAATGTAATGATATTCAGCATGCGCACCAATCACTCCGCTGGAGAACATACCGGGTGGAAGTGTACTGAAATCATCTTCCAGTAAAACTCGTTCCCTCTGGGCCGGGATAGAGGAGTAAAAGATAAAAAGTAAAGGCATGAAAAACAAAAATGATCTCAGGGGTGTGCTGGCTTGCATGAATTTTACTCCTGACTTTTCATATAAGTGATTTTTCATTCAAAATAATTATTCAGTCGAATTTGTAATTTTAAACAAAACTTCTGTGAAAAATGCCTGAAAAAAGTTTTGACTTGAAAAAAATGTATTCTATCCTCCTGAACTCTATAAATTCATATGATGATGCAGACTCAAGTTCCGCTTGATAAGAATGGTGCTATATTTGATTTGGCAATAATGCATTTGTGTTCTGACTTATCTGATTTTTCAAATTTTAGATACCGGATCTTATTAAAGATATATGATATCGGTTCGAGCAATCATCATACTTGAATTTTCAGGAGATTGGTTTATCTTTCAAATACTGTTTTTTCATTTCTCCAAGAAGTTCGGCCACAATATTCGGATAATCCAGCGAGAAGTCGATAGTTTCAAAAGGATCGGCATATAAGTTATAGAGTTCGTTTTCTCCAACTTCGGGCGATTTTCCTTTATTGATTAATTTCCATTTACCCTTCCGCACAGCCAATTGATTGGGCGTACGCCAATAGAGTACTCGTTTTGGCAAGAGTTTTCCATCCACAATAGCTTCCCATACATTTAATCCTTCAATTTGGTATTCCGGTCTGAGGGGGATACCGGCCAGATGGGCCAAAGTTGGATAAACATCAGTTATATGGATGGGCTGATCGATTACATCACGAGACAATTGGCTAAACCAGAGCATAATCGCAGGTACTCGAATGCCCCCTTCATATAAATCACCTTTCCATCCCCGGAAGGGTTTGTTATTTCCTAAAACATCATTTGGACCATGCCGTAAATTATATTCGGTTTTCGGATACCAGGCTTTTTGACCGCCATTATCGCTAAAAAAGAAAACAAGGGTTTTGGTATGGAGTTTTTCTTCCCGCAACGCCTCTAAAATGCGTCCGATAGCATGATCCATGTGGGTTACCGAGGCAGCATAGAGCCGCCGGGACTTGTTCTTAATCGTTTTTGCATAAGGTTCAACCCATTTATCTTCTTCTTGCAGAGGATAGTGCGGCACGCTGAATGGGACATACAGGAAGAAAGGTTTGGATTTATCCCGAATCTCTTTGATGTATTTTATCGCTTCGTTGGCAATTAGATCAGTAGCATGGCCCTCTTCATCGATGAATTGACCATTTCTGTGCCAACTTCGATCTCCGTTTTTGTATTCATGGCTATACTGGTCAATTTGTCCGTGCAGGTAACCATAGGCATATTCAAATCCATATTTGTTGGGTCCGACTTCTGGACGTAAACCCAGGTGCCATTTTCCGGTGATGGCTGTTGCATAACCATTCCTTCGTAAAAGTTCTGGTAGAGTGACTATATCATGTGGTAACGCCTGTGTACTTCTTCCACCTATGGGATTTAAAATTCCAAAACGGCTGGGTGGTCTGCCAGTTAAAAGGGACGCCCGGGTTGGAGAACAGGTGGGATAAACATAAAAACTGTTTAATTGCACGCCAAATTCAGCCATTTTGTTTAGAGTAGGAGTGGAAATTTCAGAATCATGGTAACCCACGTCTCCCCATCCCAGATCGTCGGCTACGATGATAAGAAAATTGGGTCGATCTTTTTGACTCTGAGATTTACTGCATCCCGATAAATTACCTAAAAAACTACTTATCCCTAAATAACCCATTCCTAAAGAGGTGTACTTCAAAAATTTTCTTCTACTCAACCTGGCCATTTTGCATCCCCTTACTTTAACTTTTTTTCGATGAATTGAGCATATTACTTTTCATTATAAAAATGACCAATAATAACCAATTAATTAATTCTATTAAGAAGAATGAATCGAGTCAAGTCAATATTTTATCAGTAATAAATTTTAATTATTTCATTTAATTTCTCTAAAAATAATCAAGAATATTTCCAAAACGTAAAATTTTCTTATTAAAAAATACAAAATGGAGATTTAAGTTGATTGTGTTTATAAAAATAAATAACAATGTTTTTGTGTATATATTCATTTTATTTTAGCGAAACCTTTGAAAAATTACCCTGCATTAACTACATTATTTCGTTACCAAATCTAATTCCGATTGCTACACGATTATTCGAAATCTTTTTCAGAAGATTGGAAAAAAGTATTAACCGCCGAATTTAATCGGTAGAAAATGATGAAAAAAACTTAAAAATTTAACTTTATTACTATTTTACGATTAAATAAAAGGTCTCAATTAAAAAATATGAATTATCCTTGTAACAAGTAGAGTGGCTGGTCGTAAAGAAATTTTTATGTATAATAAATAAGAGGGTTTTTGTATGAAAAGGTTTTCTTGGCTAATCCCAGTATCCCTCTTGATGTTTACCACGTTAACCGCTGCCGAAATAAATAAAAATAACTGCTATTCAAATTATTTTAGAGTTGCTTGTTTAGATGATGGGGATGTTTCTTTCAATGGAAATTCAATTTTTTTTACCCCGTCTGATGATGGCCCCATTATCGAGATAACCGATGAGTATAGGCTTTATATTGATGGAGAAGAAATCGAAGTAGGCAAAGAAGAGAGATGGCTATTGAGGTCTTATTATGAAACAGTAGTTGTTCTGCTAAGGGAAGCCGAATGGTTAGGATGCGAGGGAGCCAAAATTGATATTAATAATGGTGCAGCCTTAGGATGGGAAGCGCTTACTGAAATAGTGGAAGCTTTTTTTACAGATTATTCTATGGAAGAATTAGAAGAACTGGAAGCAAATGCAAAAAGGCTTGAAAAGAAAGCAGCAAAGTTAGAAGACAGGGGTAAGGAATTGGAAGAACTTGCGAAAGAATTTGAAAAACTCCATTTTCGATTAAAACGAAAAATTTCAAAATTAGAAGATACTCAGTGCTTTTGAAAAGGACAGCTTATTCTCAAAATATTACTATGTTCTGTTTTTTGCACTTTGAAATAGAAAAATTATCGATGCTGCTATAAAAGTTCTATGGAATCAAATTTGTGAATAGAATCAATTGTTCCTTCCACAAGTATTTTGTTGAGACTTTTGTTCATTTCATATATATTAAGTAAATTACTTATTGTGGTATTGGAGTAGAATTAAACCGTCTTTTTTAATTAAGTTTTTTAATAATATTGGTAATTTTCACTTTGACAATATTCAATTTTATTTATAATAATAACAATGGAGAAGGTTATGAAATTTATGAATATTGGAAAGGTTTTTATACTACTAGTCGTTTTAGTAAGCTTCATATTTTTTTTGCTAAATTACGGGATTTCGCAGGAGAATGAATTGGATAGGCGTGTGAAGCAATTTTTAGAACGCAATAAAAACAATTGGTACAATTGGAATATTCCGGAAGTTGATGGTAAAGTGCTTTACGACTTGATTATTAAAAATAATTATAAAGATGCCCTGGAGATAGGTACTTCAACGGGTCGATCAACCATCTGGATTGCTTGGGCACTAAGTAAAACTGGCGGAAAGTTAATTACCATCGAAATTGATGAAGGCCGTCATAAAAAGGCCCTGGAAAATATCAAAGCAGCAGGATTGGAAAAATATGTGGATGCCCGACTGGCCGATGCACATGAGTTAGTTAAGGAACTTGAAGGTCCATTTGATTTTATATTCTCTGATGCTGATAAAGACTGGTATACAAATTATGCAAAAATATTGCTACCTAAATTAAAGGTTGGGGGATGTTTTACGGCGCATAATGTACGGAATAATTTTTTTGGAGTTAGAAAATTTTTAGAATATATGCGTAGCCAACCGAATTTAAAAACAACAATTAATACTGCCAGCAGATCGGGAATATCGATCAGTTATAAGGTAGCAGAATAAGATAAGAGAAATAGCGTTGTTGAATTGATTGGATCGAACCCTGACTACGGCTGATAAAACCGGCATTAAAAATTTTAATCATTATTTATAATTATCTTTATTGTGTTTCGAAATATGGGATTTGAAAGCGGCGCTCAGTTCTATGGCAAATTTTGAAATAAACATGGAAGAAGACTATGTAATCTGATTTTTTTAAATAAAATAATGTGTGTCCATTTTTGTTTGTATTACCGTATGGTTCGTTATTTACTGAGAATATGAAAAATTGTTATATAAAAAAAGTGTAATTTATTTCACCATCTTTTTTCGGTAGGAAAAATTGAGGGAATCTAAATTCAGGTAAATCCATTTTGTGGTATTGTTTCTTTCAGTAAATGCAGAGTCCTGATGGAAAAGTCATCCTCAATTTTTTTTCTTGTATGATTAAAAGTATCTTGAGTTTCAAAACATCAGTCCCCACCATAATTAAGTTCCGGTGAATCCATAAAAACAGAAATATTTTACATGAAAAATTATATTGAAAACATAAATTGTATAATATTCCTGGAATTGATAAGTGTTAATGTTTATACAAATTTAAATTAAGGTTTTACTCTTTGTTGCAAAAAGATTAAATTAACAAAAATATAATCATTGAGGATCATGAAACTCAGAGTAAAAAGACTTGTACCTTTTATCATTATCCTGATTGTTTTTTTATTCATTTTTTTTCCAATTAGATTTTCATATACGATTCGAGTTCCGGGTCAAATTGTTCCAGCCTGGGAATGGATCGTTTATAAATCTCCTGACGGAAGCTTTGTTCATACGCTTTACAACCATAGAGAAAATGTTTTAAAAAGGTATGATGTCGTCCAGTTGGAAAGAGGTGATATTAGCAGGTTTGAATTATCACCGGAGATTTTTCAGAAAAAATTTATTACAAAGGGGGACACGATTGGCCGCTTTTTTTCTAATGAATTAGAAAGGCAATTAGCCAGACTACGAGGTGAACTTTTAGTTGAAGAAAGGTCGGTATTGCTTTATATGACTGGTGAAAAGCCTTCACTTATTGAGGAAGCCAGGCAGTATCTGGATTACGCTAAACGGATGGCAGAGGAACAGGACCGAATTCTGTCCCGTGAGGAAGAGTTATACAAGCAGGATTTAATATCTGAGGAACAATATGAATTAACTAAAACAACAGCCGAGTTATATCGAATCAATGTAAAACAAGCTGAGGCTCGCCTGCGGACAGTTCTGACCGGAGCGAAACAAGAACAGATTGAATATACTCGAGCACGTGTACAGGCCCTGAAAGATGAAATCAAAGTATTAGAAATGAGGAAAAAAGATTTGGTTTTCGTATCTCCAATTTCAGGAAAAATTCTGTTATCTCCATCACCCGATACAATTCTGGTTTTGGTTGATACCAGTAGTTATGTTGTGAAGATGTTAGTAGAGTTTAGAGACTTTCCTTATCTAAGTGTGCAGGCACCTTTGAATTTCAAAATTCCTTATACTAACAAAGTAATTCATACTTATTTGGATCAGTTAGGCGCAGCCATTCGTTTTATCAATGGTCGACAATTTGTTATGGCCAGTGCGGTAGTAAAGGCCGATGATTTTATACCGGGAATGATTGTACGATGTGCCATAAAAAGCCGACCAATTACTATTTTAGATTTTATTAAAAAATTGTTCTATCCATTAATCCGATAAAGATTTATGATTGTTAACCGTTTAGAGTACAAATATCTGGTCCCCATAGAAAAGCTATCAGAGCTGCGAAGCGAACTATCGCCATTTTTAGAAGTTGACCCTTATGCAGCTCGAACAGGCATAGATCAATATACAGTACGAAGTATTTATTATGACACCACAGATTTCAGATATTATAACGAAAAAATTGAGGGTGAAGGATTAAGAAAAAAAGTACGCATCCGTTCCTATAATCAACTTTATAAAGATTCTTTAATGTTTCTTGAAATTAAACGAAAAACACAGAAAACCATTCGAAAAAATCGTGCGGCAATTTTTTATTATGATTTTGAAGATGTATTTTTTCATAAGCAACTTAAAAACAAGATTGTACATCTAGGAAAGAATGGGAGCGCATTTTCTGATGCTATAAAATTTTTTTATCAAATATATCGCGAAAATTTAAGACCGACCATCCTGGTGACTTATGAACGCGAAGCCTATTACCATAAATTTAATCACCTCCTTCGCCTTACTTTTGATTATAATTTAAGAAGTTCTTTTACTACGGGAATTTATGAATTATTTAGTGAAGAAAACATGCTCCCTTCATTGCAAGATTATTTTATTTTAGAAATTAAGTTTATCTCCAGTTTACCCCGCTGGTTAAATCATACCATTGCCAGATATGGTTTAAAACAACAAGCGCTGTCGAAATACACCATTTGTCTGGACGATCAATTCAAATATCGACTCGGAGTAATGAACCCTCGTGGGAGAAAAATCTATTTTTATGATCGCATTGAATTAAATAAATGAGGATATCGATTCTTATGTTCCAAAATCTGCAAAGCATTTTAAGCTTTTCTTTAAGTCTAAGTGAAGTGCTCATAAACCTTTTTATTGCCTTTTTTTGCGGGTTAGTGGTTTCGCTTTTCTATAAATGGACTTATCGTGGGCCAAATTATTCCTCTACTTTTGTGAACGCTTTGATTATTCTGGCAATGATTACTTCTGTAGTCATCATGGTTATTGGGAATAATCTGGCCAGAGCGTTTGGTCTGGTAGGAGCCATGTCCATCATTCGGTTTCGCACGGCTGTAAAAGATACCCAGGATATTGTCTTTATCTTTTTTGCTCTGGCTATTGGTATGGCTTCCGGAGTAGGATTGCATTCGATTGCCATTGTGGGTACACTTTTTATCGGAACCGTGCTGTGGGTTTTATCCAGGTTGCAATATGCCAATCCAAGGAAACAAGAATTCATCCTGCAATTTACTTCTACCACAGCTGAGGATGAGCAGAGCGATTATCTGAATGTGTTTAAGAAATATTGTAAAACACAAAAATTAGTAAATTTAAGGTCATTTGGAGAAGGTGATCAGTTTGAATATACCTTTTATGTGAAATTGAAAAAACAGGAAGAAAGTGAAGCTTTTATACGGGAAATGAATCGGTTGCCAGATATCGAACGAGTGAATCTTTTTTTTGACGAAGAACAATTCTAATTGTTTTTATTAGAAAAAACTGGTGCAAACAGCATTTTCATTTTTAGAATAAAAAATTTAGCTTTTTCATTCAACAATTTTTCATGCCCTTTACATGCAGCCTGATTGAGTATCCCGGTTTTTTGTATGATAAATCTTTTGAATATATATTATTGTGCGAAGAAAAACTTGTTTAAATTAGAAAGCTACTCCTATGTCCACAATAAATTCTCTATGCCCCTGGTCATTCCAGGCATAATCTAACCGTAACACGTTGATATAGGGGAAATGAATATGCAGTCCGACGCCAAAACCGGTAAAGTGGTTCTTCAAGGAAAACTCCGATGATTTTTGCCAGGCAATACCGCTGTCTACAAATATGCCGGCACTGAGTCCGAATTTTAAGTCTCTGGAAAAGGTAGACAACATTGGAATGCCTTCATAAGAAAAGTAACGGATGGGGAGTATGGGGAAACGAATTTCAAGACTACTTAGAGAAATTTCAGGCGCCACAAAATAACGAAAATCACTGGTCGGTGGAAAAACTCGATTAAAATAGCCGCGGATGCGTTCATAAAAGCCTAAGTACATGCGATCGTAAATAGGCAAATTTCCAGATTGAATATAAAGTAAATTTCTTATTGCCAGAGAGATTTCTTTATATACAGGGTGATAGAAACGATTATCAAAAATAAATCGCCAAAAACGAGGTTGATTGTTTCTAAAGCCTGTTCTTTTTAGAAGATAATCAATATAGAATCCTTTTCGGGGGTATTCATAAAGATCTCGATCGTCGTATCGAAGATGAAAGCTGAATGAGGGAACGATATCATGGCCCGTTTTTGAAACAGAATATTGTTGGTAAAGCCTGGGTAAACGTATAGATTGAAGTTCGAATTCAATTTCAGTTTTAAATTTTAAGGTAATTTGCCGTCCTAATAGGAGGTTGATTCCAGCTCTTTGTTCGTCAAAATCGAAAATTTTGTTGGCGATCAGATTGTAAAATAAGGATACTCCCACAATAATTCTTTTTTTGTTTCCAATCCAGGGATTTAAATATTCCAGAAAAAAACTTGGATTATAGCCCAGCCAACCACCGATTCTCAATTTCTCATTTTGTCCTCTAAAATTAAAGTGGATGAATTGCATGCCATAACTGATTTTGCCCCAATCCCTCTCATTAATAAATAAAATTGGAAGAGGGAAAAAATACCAGGTTTCTGTAACAGAAATTATTAGGATGGTTTTTTCTTCTTGCCTGGCGAGCTGAAGTTCAACACGATTGAATAGATACAAATTCTGAATTCGGTTTTTAATTTGCAATAGATCTTCTTTGTCAAGGGTATCGGGTAGGGTAAAAGGAATTTCTCTTAAAATAATATGACTTTTAGTGTGCTTATTACCAACGACGATTGCAGTATCGATAAGGGTCGGCAGAGTGATGTAATTCTGTCCCAATAATGGACCAAAAATTAGAATGAGTGTCAAGACAGTATGTTGTAAAAATAATTTTCTCACGCTGTGTATCCTTCAATCCAAATAGGGTTGGTGAAACAAAAATATCTGTTACTTTCCTTTCTCGTATAGGCTTCCAGCCGGATGTAATCCCAATTAATTTCGTTTAACTTTTGTTTAATTTCCAATTGAAGTTCATTTTTTGGGAATGAGATTGATATTTCCTTTTCTTTTCCTTTTAAAATATTGCCGATAAAAAGTTTTATTTCTTCCCAACATCCATATTCAATTGTACTGACTGCTTTGATGAAAATTTTTACAGAGCCAGTTCCTTTAAAAGTATCGCCAATCTGGGCTTGAACTTTACCATGTAAGTAAAAGATAGCAAATGGGCCATTGGAAACGATTACTCTAGACTTCCGTATGGCATTTAAAATATCTTTCCGAGAATTTTGAGAAACTCTTACTGCAGTACGCATAGAACCCAGCAAATGTTTTCTGGAATAAGTCATTTTCCAGAAAGGAATGCGAATTTGCCGAAAGCAGTTGAAATTCCCGTGAGCGTCGTTGCCGGCAATAATAGGAATCCGACGGCCTTCTAATAATAATTTTATCCAGGCATCTTTTCCTTTCTGGATGTGTTCATCATTACCATTTAGTATCTGTAAAGCATCTAATTTATCTAAACGAAGGTCTATTTCTGTCCATTTTCCTTTACGTAAAATTAACCTTTGAGAAAACGGTGGTGATTCTGTGGGGTGGGCTGCAATAGCAAGGGCAGAACTGTTTTTTTTCTCTAATAATGTTTTCAATGACATGGTAGGCTGGTTGTAAAAAAGCTTTTCGGCGCTATCGCCATTTCCGGGATGAAATTTTTTATCATTAAAAATAAGGCAATGCACATTTTGTTTACGGGAATTACCAACCGAAACTTCTTCACCGGGAATAATTGCGAAATCGGAAAATTGTTGCTGTAAGTTCGCAACTTCTGACTGAAATTTTCTCCATTTCGGGAAGGTATGATCATTCTTGAGGTAGTCATCAGGATGATCATCCAGATCAAAGGAATGATCTGTAATAGCTAAGAAATCCAACCCAATCGTCCGGGCGGCTTCAATGGTTTCAGCGATAGAAGCACCAAATTCTACTTGATCATCGGTGTAGTTACTATGTATATGCAAATCACCCCATAACCAATTAGAAACCTTTGGAAGAGAGTATTTTGATAAATAAATATGAAACGGGCGATGGGGAATAGTACGATAATTGTCCTGTATCAGATGTTTTATTTTACCGGAATCCGTTTGGTATTTTAGATGAACTGTAATCTCATGCGGTCCATCTTTCTTAAAAATATCTGAGGGAAGCCAGATTGTTTTGGCAAAGAATTTTTCTTTGACAAGAAGTGAAAAATCATGTTCGATAGAAAAAGTATCTTGATTATTTTGAATTCGTATTTCTATTCTGAGAAGGATAACAGGGTACAGGTTGGCATCCTTGATAAAAAGAAATAAAGGCACGGGCTTACCCAGTTGCGCTCTTATAGGCAAATCAAAGACAATTTCCGGTTCTTTTTTAAATAGAAAACTAGGCAAAAAACGAAATCGATAATGAATTTCCGCATATCCCAGTATGAAAAAAAAATTACTAAACCAAAACCAATTTTTATGAAATAATGAAAATATATCTAAATCAAAAATATTGATCATACAACTTTTATATTATTTATGATTCTAACCATACTAATACTCTTAGATTCATGTAAAAATTATTTTCTTTTTAATAGTGTTTTATTTTCAGTTGGGAGTGTTATCGAAACTTTAGTTCCTTTTCCGAGTGTACTATTAACTTTTATGCTTCCTCTTTGTAATTCTACTAATTGTTTACAAATAGCTAATCCCAGACCACTTCCCTTAGCCTTGGTAGAAAAAAATGGGTCAAAAATTTTTGCCAGATTTTCTTTTGATATTCCTTTTCCATTGTCACTTACCTCGATTACCACTTCGCCAGATTTTTTATTTTTTAAACTTACGCTAATGATCACCTTTCCATCATGATTTATGGCGTCAAAAGCATTGTTAAGTAAGTTCAACAGAATTTGGCGGAAGGCATCGGCATCAACTTTAACTTTGGGGAGGTAGCCGTTAAATTGAATCGACAGTTTTTCATTTTGTATTGGCCGAGCGATGTCCTCAATAAGCTGCTTGATATCGTGAGGTCGAATATCCAATTCTCTTTGTCGGGCAAATTGTAGAAAATTTTCTACTAATCTATTTAAACGGTCTATTTCTTCAGGTATAAAAGAGAATATTTCGTCCTGAGTAGAATGGTATTTTTTCTGCAATACTTCGGCTGTTCCTTTCATAATGCTGAGAGGATTACGAATTTCATGGGCCACAGAAGCTGCCATCTGACCAAGCTGGACTAATTTTTCTTGTTCTTTCATGCGAGCTTCGACCTTAAATAATTGGCGAGTGGCTGTAACAATAATAAATGAGAAGAAAATTAAAATGGACAGTCCAGAAATGCCAATATATAAAGTCCCCAATTCAAATTTTCTCAATGTTGTAAAAAAATTTAAAGGTGCATCAACTACTAATACAGCGATAGTTTCATCAAGATCATTGTTTATTGGAATATAAGCAGACAGGAAATATTGATTTCCGGATTTTATCATGATGGGATCTGGCGTTTCTCCCAATGATGCGGATCGGAATTTGTTTTTATTCAATGGCAGGGTGAATAATGTATCGCCTATATGGTAATCAATGCGATTATCGACCAGCAAACGTCCTGTCAAATCAAGAATGACTATGTTTTCTAAATCATTATTAATTTTGATATCATATAACAATTGCTGATATATTCTGACAAGGGTTGCATTTTCCATTCCTGGCATTATTTTTTCCAAATCATTACCATTAATTAACTCAGTACTCATCCGTGCGAGGTGTATGATTTGTTGTTTCAATTCATGGGTTATTTCTTTTTTCATACTTTTTAGAAAAAACCAGCTTAAGAAGTTAAGCAAAGAAATAACAATCAGTCCAACACCGATAATCCAGTAAATGGTTTTCCTTTTTAAAACGAAATTAAGTTTCATCTTCGCTCTGTCTGTTTTTAAATAAAAGAATCCATTCTTTTACTTCTTCTTCTGATAATGATTTTTCTTTTTCCTCAGACAGATTATTTTTCTCACCTGGCTTTTTGTACCGACTTTGAATCTTGCGCCAAAATTCCTGAGAGGTCAGGAATTTCGCACCATGATCTCTGGCTGTGTTTATTATGGCACGGTCGGAAGAAATAATTTCTAAATGTGTTGTACTGGCTTTTTTTCGGATAATATCCTGAATAACATCATCTGCTTTTTTATGCTTTCCAGAAAATATTACTTCGATATTCTTTCCTCTAAAATTTTTGGATAAAGGAAAGTTCTGGCCGCCATCGAAAACAATCAACAAGTGTTTACCTCGCAAGATAGGAGAGGATTGTAGTATTTTCAATAGATGTTCTCTCTGAGTAACCAGATCCATATTTTTTGGCAGCGGAAAACCACTGCATTTTATAAAATTATATCCATCGATAATGATCATGACATAATTTACATTTTATTTTCTTGCTAAAAAATAGTGTTAATTTTTTATTTATTCAAATTGAATTTAGTAAACACTTTTTTAACCAGAAACCGTTCAGTCGGTGACCAGAGAATTGATGGTTACTGAGAATAAGGTGAGAACAAATTTCAGAGTTGTGATCTACTCAGGGCTTCGATAGCTAATTTCCCACTCAAAATTGCTCCTTCGATGGTCGCTGGTAAACCAGTGTCTGTCCAATCGCCCGCCAGGAAAAAGTTCTTGATAGGAGTTGTGTTTTGTGCTCGGAAACCTAAAGATGTTGGTGTCTGGGCAATAGTAGCATGCTTCTCTTTAACTATTTTATATTTTCTAATACTATACTCTCCATCCAAAGATATTCCTAATAGTCGTCGCATTTCGAACTTGACCATCTGCAGGATGGATTCAGATGATTGCCAGGCCCACTTATCTGCAGCACTAATAACTAAGGCATAACCGAAATATTTGCTGGATTTCTCTTGATAAGGATGTTGAAATATCCAGTGAATTTCTGAATTTACCGGGGATATGGGAAAAGGGAGTTCAATAGGTTTTGATAAAAAAAGATTAATGGTGATAATTGGATGATAATAAAATTCAAGCAGTTGCTTTAACAAAGGTTCAAGTTGTTTTATTTTTGATTTTTTTAAAACTTGAGCTAATGCATAGGGGGGTAGGGTAGAAATTATCCATGGACTTTGAATTTGTTCCTTACGAGTTACAATTGAAATGATCTGATCATCTGATTCAATGAATTTTAAAACGGGTGTTAACCGATGGATACTACCTCCATTTTCTAGAATAAATTTTTCCATAGGATTGGCAAATATCTCGCTTAACCAGGCTTTGGGAAGGGCCAACCTTGCATCTTTTCTTGAATTTAGAAAAGACATGATTACAGCTTTTCGCAGTAATTGAGCCGAAGCTGTATGGGGTGGCGTATTTAAAATTGAGACCGTCAAAGGTTCCCATAAAAATTTTTGGATTTTTTCTCCCTGTTTACATTGGTTCAGCCATTCTGAAACTGTTAAATCTTTTAATTGATTGTTTACCTTGAGAAAGTTTTTCTGGACAAAATGAAAAAGGCTACTCAATTTTATATTCATGAAGTTTTTCTTAAACATTAGTGAAAGAAAGAAATGGAACGGTGCAGGTAAAGGAACTGTTCGAAAAACAAATTTATTCTGAGGATCTTTAATAAACAGGGTGGAAAAGTTAGTTTGAATTTTAAGTTTTTTAATACTCCCAATCCATTTCAAGAGTTTAATTGTTTCGTGATAAACTGATAATATAACATGTTGACCATTGTCAATAGTTTCCTGAATGTCACTGGAATAAAAAGAACGGGTTCTACCTCCCAGATGTCGACTTTTTTCAAAAATAATGGGACGAAATCCTTTTTTAATAGCGTGTATTGCAGTTGATAAGCCTGCTAATCCTCCGCCAATAATGATGATTTCTTTCTGCATACGATAAACCTTATTTATCTTCTTAAAGAATAATTGGGTGATGAACAAGTCAATATAAAATTATTTTTATTTCAAAATGAGGCCCGGAATTTTTTAATTTGCATCACCTGATTAAATTCTCAACAAAGATTCTTTTAATAATGTTTTAAAAGTAATGGATAATTTTATAAAAGATGGAATTTCTAGTTTATGATTTAAAACGTTAAATCCATTTTTTTCTATCAAATTTAAAAGATGGATATAAATATTTTTCATTATCTGGGAGGGCAACATATTTTTACGTTCGCTTTTAGGAAGGGCCTGATCGGCTTTTTGGTAATAATTGTGAGCTCTTCGATATTGATGTCGCATTAATTTAACAAAAGCTTCGTTCTCTCTTTTTTCTAAAATGTCTTTTTCTGTTAGACCAAACCGTTCCAAATCTTCTATAGGTAAATAAACACGTCCCATATCTGCATCCACCCCAACATCCCTCATTATGTTGGTTAATTGTAACGCAATACCCAAATTAATCGCATATTCTTTAACTCGCTCATCTCTGTAACCGAAAATCTGGATACTCATTAATCCAACAACAGATGCTACGCGATAGCAATAAGTTATTAAATCATCAATTGTTTGAAAACGAACATTAAATAAATCCATCCTGACACCTTTAATTAGTTCAAGGAAGTAATCTAATGGTATCCGAAATTTTTCGGCTATATTCCAGACTTTGTGGAAAGGAGTATTTTTGTATCCATTAAACTGTCTAAAAAGTTCTCTTTCCCAGTATTCTAATGTTTTTAGTTTTTTCTGTGGAGTTTCGTTACTATCGGCGATATCGTCGGTTTGACGACAAAAAGCGTATAATGTATAAATAGCTTCTTTTTTCTCTCTCGGAAGAATTGAAAAAGCGTAATAAAAATTGCTTTTGCTTTTTTTAGTAATTTTTTTTTCATTGGACATAAAAATCAGCTCATTTATTTTTTCTTAATTGTCTACTTATAATTTTCACCCAATCCAATTTCGTCAAAGTTGGTCTATGTTTCAAGATTATTTTTCTTTTCTGGTAGACTTTTTGAAGCATTGATTCACCACCGGCAATGGTTAGCTGTAACTCCCATCGCAGTCTTCCACTAATTTCTTCGAGAAGAGGTTTACCAAGTTTAAATAAATTTCTTGTAATTACAGTAAGATAGGTTATCATCTCTTCAAAATTCTGGTCATATTTCTGAGAAATTATTTGTTTTTCAGAAACGCCAAAATGGTGCATCTGATCTAAAGGAATGTAGATTTTGTTTTTTTTCAAATCAACTGAAATATCTTGCCAGAAGTTTGTCAATTGTAAGGCTGTAGTAATATAATCAGAATATGTCATGCAAAATTCATTTCGGATCCGAAAAATCCACAGAATGATTCTCCCAATGGGATTTGCAGAAAATTGTGAATATTGGTAAAGTTCAGGCAAACTAGCAAATCTATTTTTTTCGACGTCCCATAAAAAAGCTGTCAAAAGACTGTCCAGCCATTCTACAGGTAAATCAAATTTTCGAATGGTATCTGATAATGCCATAAAAATAGGATGGTCATCTTTCTGTTTCAAACATTGATGTAATTTTTCCCGCCAAAGGAGAATTTTCCCTTTATTTTTTTCTTCATC
>CAYLYM010000078.1:0-18202 GCA_964387645.1 uncultured Calditrichaceae bacterium
TTTGTTTAAAAATATTTGTTTACCTTTACCGTATCAAAAATTGTCACATTTTTTGCCCCATGTCAATTTCTACTGAAGAAATTTTCATCTTTGAAAATAGGTGTTAAGTGTAATTTTTTTTAAATCAGTAATACCTGTGCTATCTGTGTTTTATTTCATCTTATATACGATGTAGATATATTGTAGTGAAAAAATATTTTAACAATTCCCCACTTGTGTAACAAGATTCAAGAAAAAATTTTTTTCTATTGGTTTTTCTTTTTGCAAAAATAAACACAGAAAAAAATATAAGCATTATATTTATTTTTTGCGAATTTTCTATTTTTTTCCGATATTTTTTATTAAGAGAAAAAAAAGATTAAAGGCTTACAGATGTTTTGGATAAGGGCATCATGGCTAAAAAAGGACATTACACCTATCCGAAAAACAGGAATTGGATACTTAATAATACCTACCTTCAGGGAGAAAAGCATGAAAAACGAATTTATTTTTACCCTTTTGTATAACTAAATCGGCAAAAAGGCACTATTTAAAAGGTGTTTAAAAATGGAACCCATCAACATCACTCTCGGGTTGTCAGATTTGATCAGCGGCAACATTTTTATTCTCATTTCTTTGCCGTTGGTAAAGCAAAAGGTTGGAATAAATACAATATACGGTATTCGAATCAAAAAAGCGTTTGAATCGGAAGAAAATTGGTACAAAATTAATCGTTTCGGCGGAAAAAAAATCATCCAGTGGTCGGTCGTTTTGCTATTTATCAGTCTATTAACATTATTCGTTCCTTTTCAAAATAACACTTTCATTATTGTATTGTTTTCCCTGGCGCCAGTGTGGATTCTCATTCCGCCGGTCATCAGCATATTCAAATTCGCTAAAAAACTTTAAAATCAATATCCAAAAATGAACAAGAAGCGGTCGTCCAATTTTTCTTCTTATTTATTTCTGCTTTTAATATTTTTGTTTTCCTGTCAGAAACATCACCATACTCGGGTTTCCATCCAGGGAACCAGATGGAAGATCAACAACAAAATCACTTATCCTGGATCTCCGGCTGAAGGGCTACTGATGAATGTTCGCATGGTGAATGCCACATTTGAAGACAGGAAGAAACCTGATTTCGATCCCCAACAGAACACCGATCATTTCATTCAGAAAATTCCTGAATATGTGGCGGCCGGTATTCGGGCGTTCACATTAAACCTGCAAGGCGGAATGCCCGGGTACGAAGGGGCCGTCAATTCCGCTTTCGATTCGACCGGCGCCCTTCGATCTGAGTATTTACGTAGAGTTGAACGAGTGATTGATTTTTGCGACAAGATTGGTGTGGTTGTTATCCTGGGTTGTTTTTACCAGAGGCAGGATCAAATTCTGCAAGACGAAACTGCCGTTATCAACGCGGTGAAAAATACCACACGTTGGATTCGAAAGAAGGGATTTTCAAATGTCCTTCTGGAGATTGCCAATGAATATCCACATCGGGGTTTTGACCATGAGATTATTCGAACCCCGGAAGGAGTCGTCGAATTAATACGCATAGCAAAACGCGAACACCCTAATTTACTGGTTTCCGCCAGCGGAGTGGGTAATGGTAAAATTGATTCCCTCGTTGCAGAAACATCCGACTTTATTCTTATTCATTTCAATGGTACACCAATTTCCAAAATACCTGAACGTGTAAATGCCCTGAAAAAATTCCACAAACCTATTGTTTGCAATGAAGATGACAAGGTAGGAAAAGAAGCCGTCCATGCCTTAAAAATGGCGGTTGCGTCCGGATGTTCATGGGGTTACATGAATAATAAGATTAATCAGTACGTGCCGTTCGAGTTCAACGGCGTTCAGGACGATACACTCCTTTACCAGGCAATGAGAAGATTAACCCGGCCAGAAGGGAGCCGACACGAGAAAGGGGACTTATTCAATGGGGATTTACAGCCAGTGAAAACAGATTGTCTTTAAACCTGTACCTAATTTAGATTTTGTAGTTGATTGCAAAATATGCGAATTATTTCTAACACCTGGATTATTTACTGCCGAGGGCGCAGAGATAAAATAATATTAATTAGAAATTTCTAACTTACACAAAAAGATACGGGGTTTTCTAAATGTGCGATTTTAAACCGATTTCACGAATCGATTAACATAAATCCGTTTTCCTTTTCTGAAGTGAGCTTCTTATTTTTTATTATGAGACAAAAGAACAACAAAAAACCTGAAAAAAATGGAGGAGATATCTTCATGAAAAGATCACCGATGACACGAAGACGTTTTTTAAAAGCACTGGGAGTCGGGGCTGCCGTTTTGAGTTTGTCTAATATGACTTCAGCATTTGCAGCAAGTAAAAAACCAAACTTCATCATCATTTTCTGCGATGACCTTGGATATGGTGATCTGGGAACTTTTGGCCATCCAACCATTCGCACGCCGAATCTGGATCGTATGGCGCAGGAAGGTCAGAAATGGACCAATTTTTATGCAGCTGCCAGCGTGTGCACGCCCAGCCGTGCGGCTTTGTTGACCGGACGGTTACCTATTCGCAGTGGCATGTGCAGCAGTAAGCGCCGAGTTTTGTTTCCTGATTCCGCTGGTGGATTACCTGAAAAAGAGATCACTATTGCCGAAGCTCTTAAACCGTTAGGATACGCTACTGCATGTATCGGAAAGTGGCACCTGGGACATCTTCCACAATATCTACCTACAAAGAACGGTTTCGATTATTACTTCGGTATTCCTTACAGTAACGATATGAATCGAGTGGAAAAGGACCACCATAAGGCTTTCTGGGATCCCAAATTTGAATATTTCAATGTACCGCTGATGCGCAATGAAGAAATTATTGAACGGCCTGCCGACCAGCGAACTATCACCAAAAGATATACCGAGGAAACTATCCGGTTTATCAAGAAGAACAAGGACAAACCTTTTTTCATCTACCTGGCTCACAACCTCCCCCATGTGCCGCTTTTCGCTTCCAAAGATTTTTTAGGAAAAAGCGAGCGCGGACTTTACGGTGATGTTGTGGAAGAAATCGATCACGGCGTAGGTCTGATTTTAGACACTTTACGAAAAGAAGGTCTGGCAGACAACACATTAGTTGTTTTTACTTCTGACAACGGTCCCTGGTTGGCTTATAACGAATTGGGTGGTTCGGCTGGATTATTAAAAGACGGCAAAGGCACCACCTGGGAAGGTGGTATGCGCGAGCCGACCATTTTCTGGTGGCCTGGTAAAATCAAGCGCGGAGTGGTGACAGATATGGGATCAACCCTTGATCTGTTTCCAACCATCTGCAAACTGGCCGGAGCCAAAATACCCAACGATCGAATCATCGATGGATACGACTTGAGTCCTGCTCTGTTTGGTAAAGGGAAAAGTCCCCGAAACATTATGTTTTATTATCGTGGAACCAAGCTTTATGCCGTGCGAAAGGGACCGTATAAAGCCCATTTTTACACACGATCGGCCTACAAGAAGAATGATCCGGAAGTTGCGCACGATCCACCTCTGCTTTTCCATCTGGGACACGATCCTTCTGAAAAATACAATATCGCCGATCAACATCCGGAAGTCATCGCCGACATCTTAAAAGAAGTGGAAAAACATAAGGCCAATCTGGTTCCTGGTGAGGATCAGTTGGTAAAACGGCTCCCAAAAACGAAACAATAACAAATTTCCTGTAACACGATTCAGCGAATCGCAAATGTTTCACAGGATAAAAAGCCAATCAGTGGCTCGCCTGTGAAACGATTCGCTGAATCGTAAAAGTCCTTGGAAAATAAATTCAAACTGACTCTCGGTATTAGTCTGATTGATCAGAAAATTTCAAGGAGAAAAGTGTGAGTCTCTGTATTTTCGAAAAAAATACACAAATTATTTTTGAATAGAAATTCAGATGTAGATGTGATTTTTTTGCAAAGTTGTTTTGCTCTGTGTACTACCGCGTTTAGAATTAAAGGCATGATGGAATCCATCTGAGGTTGAATCGAATGCATATAAATTCATTGTAGTAGGCTATTACAAAACGAGAGGAGCTCAGGAATGAAGTACCGCAAATTTGGTCGAACAGGCTGGGAGGTTAGCGAAATTGGCTATGGCATGTGGGGCATGGCCGGTTGGACAGGTTCGGATGATGAGGAGTCTCGAAGATGTTTACAACGGGCGGTAGATTTGGGATGCAATTTTTTCGATACAGCATGGGCATACGGAAATGGAAAAAGTGAAGCCCTCCTCGGCGAACTGGTTCGGGCAAATCCAGACAAGAAATTGTACACTGCCACTAAAATTCCGCCGAAAAATTTTAAATGGCCCAGCAAAAGGGAATACACAGTAGATGATTGTTTTCCGCCTGACCATATCGAAAAATACGTGGAGAGTAGTCTAAAAAACGCCGGATTGGATTCCTTTGATCTGGTGCAACTACACACCTGGGAGGATCGCTGGTTGGAAGACGACCGCTGGTATAAAAAAATGGACGAACTGAAATCGCAGGGATTATTTCACGCCATCGGTATCAGCATCAACCGCTGGGAATCCTGGAACGGCGTGAAGGCAGTGGAGAGTGGATTGATTGATGCCGTGCAGGTTATTTATAACATCTTTGAACAAGCCCCGGAAGATGAACTTTTCCCCGCCTGCCGCAAACACAACGTGGCAGTCATCGCCCGGGTTCCCTTTGACGAAGGCACCCTGACGGGGACACTAACTAAAGACAGCAAATGGCCCGAAGGCGATTGGCGGAACACCTATTTTGTTCCCGAGAATTTGATTGCTAGCGTAGAACATGCGGACGCGTTAAAACCGCTGCTACCAGAAGGAATGACCATGCCAGAAATGGCACTACGGTTTATTTTGTCCAATACTGACGTATCTACTACTATTCCGGGAATGCGAAAACTGAAGCACGTGGAAATGAACATGACAACCAGCGACGCTGGCCCATTGGATGAGGATTTGCTGAAAGAGTTAAAGAAACACCGCTGGGATAGAGAGCCAACTGAATGGTCGCAATGACAAAGACCACGAATCATTAGAATTCTCATCAAATATTTGAGTAGTCATTTTGCTTTTCTTCAGGTTATCTTGCGTAAGTGCACGCTCTGAACTGCCCGGCAAGTTCAGAGCGTGCCGGAATACAAATTGCGGTACGCTTCCTTCTTTTAATTCAAACGAGGTATTCTTATTGTCTGATTCCAATAACGAAGCTGGCAAAATTGGGCCACAGAAACTATCATTATATTATTGTTCCAAGTTACTATAGTCTAAAATTTAAATATTTGATTTTTATTTTAAGTTGGGAAAATAGAGATTGCTGATCCATTCATACTCATTTTTGTAGATTTTAACCTTAGTCGAAAGTAAAATTTATCTCATCATTAAAACAGTGAAAAAAAATTAATTTAGAGCAAGTTTTTACTAAACTTTTTTTGAAATCTATCCGAAAAAAAATAAAAAACAGGAATATTTAACACTTTTAAAAAATCTTGGAATAAAAGATCATCTTTAAAAATGAAAATAATTTTGACAAAAATTTTAAGCAGAATTTAAAAAAAGATATCTTTTAAATTTTAAAAATAAGCAACGAAGTATGCTTAACACATTTAAATTGTTAAAATTTCTTGAAATTGCTGGACATATCCTTTTTAAGCAGGCCTTTTATTGAAATTGAATTTTCAATTTAAACATGAAAAGTAAGTTACATATAGTTATTTTAGTATGTTTGCTAATCTTTAATTATCTCTCGGGCGCAAATATACTATTTGTAAAAGACACTGTTGTAAATATAAATCAATATTTCGATTTAGAAATTGAATTGGTAAATAGCGATTCGATCATTGCCTTTCAATTTGATTTAGAAATTCCTACTTCTATTCAATATCTAAGTACCTTCTATTTGTCAGATAGATTTGCAGATCATCAGGTTTCAATTTCGCAATTAGATTCTGTAACCTGGCGAGTGCTTTGCTTTTCATCCACTAATAGTCCAATAAAAGATAATAACGGCACTTTGATTATTTTTGTCTGTAAAGCGAGTAATCGAATTGGTGATTTTGAAGTTAAACTAAAAAATGCTATTCTGGCTAATATTCACTCCCAAAATACACTAGATTCAGTTAAAAATGGAATAATTACAATAATGAATCCTCTGAAAATTTATGAAGAACCAGAAAATGAAGGAAATTTAGAACCACAAATCTTTCCCAATCCTTTTAATGGTTACTTAAAGATTCGATATTTTGTCCAACGCTTAGCTTCTGTTGAGATACAAATATTTGATATCGTTGGCGAGAAAATATTTCAGGAAAAAATATTTCCAGGAAGAATAGGCTGGAATGAGCATTTTATCAATTTCTCTAATTTCAATTCTGGTATGTATATCGTTAGAGTTTTAGATGGAATAAAAGAATATAAAATAAAAACAGCATTAATTAAATGATTATTTTGGAGGTAATATGCGAACCCCAGAAATTCCCGATGCTATTACCCGATCTTCCTATTAATAGTGAATAAATCTTTTACTTTTAAAAGATGTCAATTATTTAACAGAGAGAGAATTCTCTCCCTTCTTCATTCTCTTGATTGTTCGCAGGGGAATGAATGGTTATTATGTCCAAAGGTCTTTGGTTTGAGGCCATCATTAAATGCCGTCCATGTAAAGCCTACCAAACGACTCCTGTTCGAAAACTTTGCTTACAAAATCACCGGCCACTTTAACTTGACAATACTTTTTACGGATGAGGTGAGCAAACTCCCATCGATAAAGAGTGAGCAGACTATATGCCAACATCCAGATGCTGATCAGGTTGGCTAAAACCGCCCCATCTTTGTTCCATCGCCGCTTGCTGTGCAAATAGGCATTTTACATTTTGAACCCATTGTTCTCAATATACCAGCGAGTATGGGCAAACTGGCGTATCTGTTCTGGGCGTAATTGTTTGCCGGTCATGATTACATAAAATTGCTATTCTTTACCGCTGCTAACAGTCCGTTCCACCACTCTGTCCACTTTGTACCGATTATCCCAACTATTGTTGCGAGCGCTGTATATCTGAAAACTTACTCCAGTCAATTCATCAAACCCACTATAATACTCAAAGCTTATCTGATGTAATTTCCGTTTATCCGAATTACTCCTCGGCTGCCAAGTATATAAGTTTACCAGTTCTTCAAAACGCTGCAATAGTCTCCGATAAGGATGCCCCACCTGGGGAAACGAATCCGGGGTGTATTTAATCACTAGCTCTCCCCAATAGCCTTCCTGGCTTAATTTCCAAAAAAGCTAATTGCAATAGAGCATGTCCGTTAATAAAAATTCTATCTTCCCCTTACCAATCATCTGACAACATCGGCGAATCAATCTACAAAACCACGCATAGATAAAAACCCTGGTCAGGAGATGGATTTTCCAATCCACTGAACAATGAAAGAGTATTGAGTAAACTGATAATTTGTTCTAGGAGAATTTATTTCTTACAGCTCAACTTCGATATATTCAGCTTTCTGTTTCAATCCTTCCAGAAGACTCTGATAGATTTCTCTTTCCTTTTCCCTTTGAAGCTTGGATTTAATTTGGTCGTGAACTTCCTCCAGTGGTTTCGTTTCCTTTTTTCTTTCAACCACTTTAAGAATATGATATCCAAATCTCGTCTCTACAATATCACTTATTTCGCCAACCGGGACGCTAAATGCAGCTTCTTCAAAAGGTTCAACCGTCATACCTCTTCCAAAATTTTCAAGTAATCCGCCTTTATTTTTCGAACCAGGATCCTCTGAATACTTTTTCGCTAGTGCTGCAAAATCTTCTCCTTTCCGGGCTCTGGCTAATATTTCTTCCATTTTCTTTCTGATCTCTTTTTTCTCTTCCTCGTTCTTACCGGCTGTTCTCAACAAGATATGGCGGACAGTAACTGTTTTGTCCTGCTCATATTCCTTCTGGATGTCTTCTTCTGTAACCTGGTTATGTTGGGAAATATAACGATTCAGATAATTCTCAATGATAACACCTGTTTTAATTTCATTTCTAACATAATCAAAATCAATACCATTGGCGTTTAAAAAATTCTTAAAATTCTGTTCTCCGTTAGCTTGCTGGTATTGAATGTTTAAAACACTGTCCACCTGAGCCTCGGTGACAGTCGTTTTCGCCTCTCTGGCAGCCTCCAACAACAGCTTTTTCTCTGCCAGGTTTTTGGCATTTTGCATGATTACTAATTTCAGCCTTTCAGGATCCAGAGAAGTAATTCTGGTAATCCTATTCCCCATGTTCTTGCTGATCGTTTGAATGACTTCTCCAGTAGTAATTTTAAAATGGTTCGTGGTTACTAAATCATTGTTTTCGTCCGGATCTAAATATGACCATCGTGATGCAAGACTTTTCGCTAAACTATATTCTTTTGTCCCTGGCTTTAAAGAAATTATGTCTTCCTTTTTCGAGCAAGCAAACACAATAAATAGTACGATTAATACAAAACTAACTGATTTTTTCATTTCATCCTCTCTGTCAAAATTTTACTTTTAATATTTGTCAAACATTTTAATAAATATTTCTGCAAAATCATAATCAATTAAAATTTTATAGTAAATTTTGAAAATTTTTAATAAAATGTTTCGTTTTAAAGAAAATGGGAAAAATTGTTTTTTAAAATCTATATTTAATAAATAAAATTACTTATGAACAAGGTATTAATTAATTACAGAATTATTCTCAACTATAACCAAGAGTATTTTAAAAGAATATTTTTGATCAATTTTTATAAATTGAAATTTGAAAGTCTTGATCCGATAATTTTATTTATCGAAATTTGATTTTCCATGAGGAAATTCATCAATTAGAATATAAATGCCGGGTAAACATAAAAAATATATAAATATGTTAAACATGGTAGGTGTCACCTGTTATTTAAAAGAAATAGAATCATCGGATCATATTCAATATACCTCCTCATTTTCCTGGACTGTCAATCGAACTATGGATAAGGATTGTCACATCCAATACGCTCCGGCTTTTATAATGGAGTAATTTTTCTCAATAAAATCAAAAAAGACAAACATAAATGTCATTCAATTAAAAAAGGATCGATTTGTGCACTACTTGCTATAGTAGCTGAAAAATACATTTGAAATATAAAAAGATTTTAAAACTAAAAGTTTAATATATAAATTTAAAAATTACTATTTTTAATTTTCAAACAAACAAACTCTAGAAGGGGGTTCAATGAAAAGACAAATTTATATTCTACATTACATAGTGTTATTTGTTGGAGTCTTTTTAGGGAGTAGTCTTTTTGCACAAGAGGTGGCAGACCTCCTCAAGAAAGGTAATGAGGCGTATGAAAATTTTGATAATCAGGCGGCGTTAGAATACTACGCAAAAGCCTTTGAAAAAGATTCAAGTAATTACGAAACTGCCTGGAAATTATCCCGTGCTTATGTTGATGTCGGAGAAACCATCAAAGATAAAGAAAAACGTAAAGAAGCTTATCAAAAAGGTTTACTCTATGCCAAGAAAGCTGTTGAGCTTAACCCAGATGGTTCAAAAGGACATTTATATTTGAGTATCGCATTGGGAAGAATTGCCCTTGATGCTGGTAAAAAAGAACAAGTCCGCCTGTCAAAAGAAGTCAAAGCTGAATTAGACAAAGCTTTAGCAATTGACCCCAATGACGATATCGCTTTGCATGTATTAGGTAGATGGCATCGCAAAATGGCCACGTTAGGCTGGATACAACGAAAATTTGCTAATATTTTTCTGGGTGGCGTTCCCAAAGATGCATCTTTAGACAGTGCTGTAGAATGTTTTCAAAAAGCAATCGAGATTAACCCTAGACATATTAATCATTATCTGGAGTTGGGTATCACTTATGAAAAATTAAAACAAAAAGATAAAGCCATCGAAGCCTATAAAAAAGTCCTTGAACTTCCAAAAGCCGATTCTGATGACGATCTTTACAAAGAAGAAGCAAAGAATAGACTAAAAAAATTGCAATAGGAGAAACCTTATGGAATTAAAGTCTATAATATATCACCCTATTTTTAGTGCAGTCTCAGAAATCATTCTTATACTTATTGTTGCTCTTTTAATGCACCGGTTATTAAAATATTTTATTGAAAAAATTGCTAAAAAATTTGTCGCAAAAACCAAAACTGAAATCGATGATCTGATCATCGACTTTATTGAAAAGTTTCTTTTTAGAATCATTTTAATTGTCGCGCTTTATTTCACGGGCGAGGCTTTGTCCGATTTCTCCGGCGAGCGAATATTTTTCTATTTTCGTGAAACATTGTATGTTATAGTAGTTTTTATTGTCGCTGCACTGGCAGTGAAGCTGATTACTTTATTTATCAGTTATTATCTGGGGAGGGTTTCAAAAAAGAGAGGTTCTGAATTAGAAAAAGATTTTGGTTTACTTTTAAAAAGATTTGTTCAAATTGCTCTCTACCTCACCGCAATCATCACGATTTTTACACATTTTAATATTGATGTTAAAGGGTTAGTAGCTACTCTGGGTGTTGGTTCTTTAGCTATTGCATTAGCTGCCCAGGAAACACTTTCTAATATGATTGCCGGTTTTGTTATTATGGTAGACCGACCATTCCGTGTTGGCGACCGCATTAGAACACCATCAGGTGTGGTTGGCGAAGTGTTTGAAATTGGATTAAGAAGCATGAAATTATTGGATTTTGAAAAAAATTTACATATCATTCCCAACTCCGAAATTGTGAAGTCAGAGGTTATTAATTACTCATATCCAAATCCAAATGTTCGGGTTAAAATAGACGTGGGTGTTGCATACGGAAGTGATTTAGAAAAAGTTAAACAAATTATTTTAGAAGTGTGTCAATCTCACCCCATGGTCCTTAAAGATCCTGCACCAAATGTCTATTTTGTTAATTTTGGAGAATCATCCCTGGATCTAACCTGTGTATCCTATGTTGAACACTACCGTAACGCCTGGGTTACTGGCGATGAGTTAAGAATGAATATTTACAAAGCATTGAATGAAAATAATATCGAAATTCCTTTCCCTCAGCGTGTTGTGCACATTCAGAAGGAACGATAATTATGAAAATTATATTAGCTGGTTTCAATTTAGATAAAACTACTATTAACGAATTTAGAAATTTTATTAGAGAAGTAGCCAAAAAACTTGATAAAAATTATTTTTTAAAGTTGAACCCATTGGAAAAACAACATTTACTTGATCAATTAAGCCAGAAGGCTTACGAGCTAATACAAAGAAATAATTTTACTCCAGAAACCATATCTGCGGCTTATGCCAGAATCAGTCGCAACCCCAAACCTGTAAATGAACTCAGGGAAATTGCTCGCCAGGAGGTTGACCGAGCGAGAAAATCGAACCAAAATATCATATTCGGGCTCGGTCATAGTTCGGTTGCCGAACATGCTACATTTAATTTTGATGTGATTGGAATCTCTCGCTTGGCTGTTGAAACTATCGAGCATTTCCGTCTGGCATCGTATACTGAAAAATCTCAACGTTACATTTTATTCCAGGATGATTTCACCGTTCCACAAGAAATAAAAAACACCAATTTCGAAAAAGAATTCATATCACTGATCAGAGAACAAAATCAAACTTATCATCAATTATACAAGATTCTGCGTCCTTATTTTTTTAAAAAATATTCTGTTTTAGCTGAAAATCCCGATAAACATCCCAAATTAGAAGGATTGGCTAAAGAAGATGCGCGTTATGTTATTTCTTTGGCAACACAAACACAGTTAGGAATGACAGTCAACGCCAGAACTCTGGAAAATATGATTTCGAAGTGTGCTACACATCCACTTGCAGAAGTTCGTGAATACGCCAAAAAATTATATGATGCCACTGAGGAAATTGCGCCATCAATAATAAAATACACAGAGCCCTCGGATTATCAAAAGTTCAAAAGAAAAGATATTTATGAATTTATATCGCATTATGAGCTTCAAAAAAATGGAGAATCACAGGAAACCGAAGTTGAACTCCTGGAATATCCGGAAAATGCAGACGATGAGGTTCTTTCCACTTTACTATTCCGATTTTTCCAGGTTTGTAAAAAAACAGCGAATAATTTTGTTAAAAGTATGAATTTAGAGGAGAAAAAAGTTTTTTACCAGACGATATATAAGAACATAAATTCCTGGGATAGTGTTCTTCGTGAATTCGAATTTGTTAATTTTACTTTTCAGTTAATTGTTAGTGCTGGAAATTATGGGCAATTGAAAAGGCATAGAATGGTGAGCATCATACCGCAAGATTATGATATCAGTCTCGGATGCACCGTTCCAGAGTCTATCAAAGCTACTGGTCAAGAATACATATTCTGGAAAATCATAGAAAAAACTAATAAAATCTATGAAAAATTACATAGAGAAAATCCGCAAATAGCTTCTTATGTTTTAACAAACTCACACCGAAGGCGTGTCCTTCTTAAAATTAATTTGAGAGAACTTTATCACTTTTCGCGTCTTCGAGAAGATGAGCATGCACAATGGGATATCCGTCAAATTGCCACAAAAATGCATAACTTGGTTGCTGATAAACTACCACTTGCCGCAGCACTTTTAGGTGGGAAAGATAAATTTAAAAATGTGTACGAAAAATTTATGAAAGCATGAAACTTTTTTTCTTTTTATTCATCTAAAATTATTCAACAATTAGACAGGAGGATATTAAATGCCAACATATCGATATCGTTGTAATTCTTGTTCTTATGAATTCGAAAGATTTGATTCAATAACTTCTTATCAGAAAGAGTTAGAATGTCCAGTATGTGGTAATTCAGCAAAAATTACTATTTCTGGAGGATCTGGATTGATTTTTAAAGGTTCTGGATTTTATATAACAGATTATCGTAAAAATAACTATAATAGTTCTTCCAAAAAAGAAAAAAAATCTGAGACAGAAAAGTCAACAAACCAAAAAGAGGCTACATAAAAATTTTTAAATGTAGCCTCTTTTTTATTATTTATTTCTATTACAGTCTAGAATAGCCTGTAGAAATTTATAAATATTAACAAACAAATACCTACAAAACAATTTCTTGAAGAATATTCAAAATTTTCCTACTAAAAAATTGAATATGTTGTTAAAATTAATTTATGAAAATTTTCATTTTACATAAAAGTGATTTATTTTATTAAAAATTTTTTAATCCTATCTAAATATTTTCAATAGATAAATTAAAAAAAATTATAGTTTTTTATCATATATTGACTAAAAAATGTTTTAATTTTTGAGTTGTTCTGTAATGTTTAATGTTCTATTAGAAAAGATTTATTTTTTAACTATTTAAAAAAAACATTAATCATAATAAGAATGTTTATACTGTGATTAAAACTAATTTTAATAGTATTAATAATACTTTTTGTGTGACTTTTATGTGACTTTTATGTGAAAGAAATGTTAAAAATATATTTAAGATTAAAAAAATAAATAAAAAGTACTCATATTAATTCACATTAAATTCACATAAAAAACTAAAAAATACAAAAACTTTAAACTCTATTTTTAACAAGTTTTAGACACTTATATTAAAATCGCGTAGAACTTGGTTTAAAGATACTTTTTTATCGGTTGATTCTTTTCGTTTTCCGATGATAAGAGCGCATTGGACATAGAATTCGCCGGCTGGAAATTTCTTTTTGTAACTTCCTGGTATAACTACAGATCGACTTGGGATTTCTCCTTTATATTCAACGGTTTGGGATCCGGAAACATCAATGATTTTAGTGGACGCTGTTAATTTTACTCCAGCTCCAAGTACAGCCTCATTACGTACTATTACCCCTTCCATTACCGAAACGGCTGAACCAATAAAAACATCATCTTCAATGATCACTGGCGTGCTTTGCGGCGGTTCCAAAACACCACCGATTCTGGCAGCACCAGCCAAATGGACTCGCTTGCCCACCTGGGCACAGGATCCAACAGTAGCATGGGTATCGACCATAGTTCCACTATCAACATAGGCACCGATATTGACGTACCCTGGCATAAGAACAACACCTGGCGCCAGATATGAGCCATATCGTGCAATACCAGGAGGTACCACCCGAACCTGTTGCAAATCAAAACCCTTCTTCAATGGTATTTTGTCATAAAATTCAAATGGTCCAATTTCCATCTTTGTTAACTCTTGTATTTTAAAATATAGTAAGATGGCTTTTTTTACCCATTCATTGACCCGCCAGTCATTATCGTTTTTTTCTGCGACACGAATTTTTCCTTTGTCTAATAATTCAATAGTCTCTCTTATTGCTTGTTTAACTGTCTCGTCCGGCTCAATTCCCTTGTCATAGGTTTGGTCAATCAGCTTTCTTATTTTGACTAAATCCATTTTTGAAACCCTCATATTTTACAGTATTTACTATTTGTTGATATAAGAAGAAAAAAATATAAAAAAGCTCAAAGGATGGTTCTTGAGCTTTTTTAGTGGGCGCTACTGGAGTCGAACCAGTGACCTCCGCCTTGTAAGGGCGGCGCTCTATACCAGCTGAGCTAAGCGCCCAATTTTAATGTATCTTCATTCGTTCTTTTTCTCGCGGTAAAATAAACCTATTGGAATAATAATAAGATAAGCAAAAATTAACAAAATAGGTGAAAGAGTACGCGTTAAAAAAGCATCTGGATCGTCTGGAATAGCCATACAAATATAACCGACAATCAGAACGATTATACCTATGGAGATGATTAAAAAATTTGTTTTTGTTAATGGAAATTTAAAAAGAGTTTCCTTTTTTGTTTTTTTGATCTTAGCCATATCATTATCTCTTTTTACAAATTTTTGAACGAAAAATATACATGTATTAGCCTGATAAAGCAAGAAAATTTAAGAAATCAGGAAAATTCAATTTCTTAACAATTATGAAGGTTAATCTATTAAAAAATAAATTCATTGGACACTCTCAATTTCTTCCTCAAGCAGTTGTTTCTCGTATATTCTTGCATACAAACCATTCTCCGCTATTAATTGTTGGTGTGTTCCATATTCAATGATTTCCCCGTCGTCCATTACAGCAATCTTATCAGCATTTTGTAAAGTACTAATGCGGTGTGAGATAAGTATAACAGTTTTATCCGGGAAGACCTTTTTCAAGTTATTCAGAATATTTTCCTCTGTAAAAGTATCGAGTGCCGAGAAAGCATCATCCAGGATCAATATTTTAGGATTTTTCAAAATAGCCCGGGCGATAGAAACACGTTGTTTTTGTCCACCAGAGAGATTTATGCCACGTTCACCCAAAAGCGAGTCATAATCTTCTGGAAATTCCATAATTTCATCATGTACTGATGCAATTTTTGCAGCTTGAATAACTTCTTCTCGAGTTGCACTGTGTTTTCCGAAGGTGATGTTATTATGAATGGTGTCCGAGAAAAGAAATGTATCCTGAGCGACAAACCCAATGGCCTGTCTTAAACTTTTTATATCATATTCATTGATATCTTTCCCATCAATGTAAAGCATCCCATCATCCAGTTGATAAAGATGGGGAATTAACCGAACTAAAGTCGTTTTTCCACTTCCAGTTGGACCAAGAATTCCCAGTGTTTGATGCGGCGAAACATGGAGATTGATGTTTTTCAAAACAATTTTATTAAAATCATACCCAAAAGATAAATTCCGAAATTCGATCTCGCCCCGAACCCTCTCTGGTTGTAAAATATATGGGCCGGAACAAATATCCGGATCGGCATCTAAAATTTGCCGGATTCTCTTCATAGATGCAGCTCCTTGTTGATATAAACCAATAACCCAGCCCAGAGCGATGGATGGCCAAATTAAAATCCCCAGGTAGAGCATAAAAGCTATAAATTCACCAATGGAAATTTTATTATCTATGATTAATTTACCACCACCAACAAGAACCAACAATGTTGCCACACCGATTATGAACATCAAGCTGGGGTGGAATGCCGCATACACCCTGGCAAAACTTAAGTTTTTTTTAACATAATCCTGGTTTAACTCTCTGAAACGCTCTTTTTGATCTTCTTCGCGCACAAAAGACTTGATCACTGAAATTCCTGAAAGATTCTCCTGAACGAATGTGCTAATACGCGCTAATTGGGCCTGAATTTTTTCATATCTTTTATTGATGGCCTTCCCGAATTTATTAACCAGTATCGCCATCATCGGGAAGGGAATGAGTGCTAAAAAGGTTAATTGAGAACTGATAATAAACATCATGGGCAGAACAAAAAGAAAGGCTACAATGGTGTTTATAGAATAAGCTATACCCGGACCCAGTACCGAGCGTACGGCATTAATATCGTTGGTTGTCCGACTCATGATGTCACCAGTTGGCATTCGATTGTAAAATGCTGGTGGTTGTTGTTCTAATTTCCAAAAAAGATCATTACGTAAGTCATATTCAATCTCTCTCGATGCAACAATTATCGTTCTCCTCATAAGGAAAAGGAATATTCCCTGAACAAGAGAGACCAGAACGATAAGAATGGCATGGTATTGTATCTGTGATAAATCAAAATCAGTTTTCAGTGTGTCGATGGCGTGTTGTACAACCCTGGGGTTAATTATCTTAAAGAAATTTGTGAGGACAACAAAGACCGACCCGAGTAAAAATTTCAGGCGGTAACGGAATATGTATTCTTTAAGATACAATAAAATCTTTATTTTTTACCCTCCTGAATAAGTTAAATTAAATTTAAAGTTAAAATTCCATCAGAAAAACTAATTAAATTTCTAACAAATGAAGAATGATCATACTTGATTTTTTTTTCTTAAAATTAAAATCTAATTTTTAAAAATATTTGTTTATTTTTATTAGTGGAGTGATGTATTTTAACTGAAAAAATAGAGAATGCAATGGATGATTTGAAAATTTACGCCCAGAAGATTATTCAATCGGCTATTAATGCAGTTAAACCAGATTTATTAATTCAAAGAAGGGTTAGATTGGAAGGAGACAATCTGATCATCGGTGATCGGATTTTTAATTTAAGCGCCTATAAGAATATCTATGTGATAGGTGCCGGAAAAGCTTCCGCTTGGATGGGACTGGAGATTGAAAAAATTTTGAGAGATCGTATTAAAGCTGGAGTTATTACGGTAAAATACGGACATAAAGCACCGACAAAAATAATCCAAATTCTGGAGGCCGGGCATCCGGTAATAGATCAGAACAGTCTGGAGGGCACGGAAAAGGTTTTAGAACTTGTTGAAAAAGCCGGTTTTGAGGATCTGGTCATTTGTTTGATTTCGGGAGGTGGATCAGCACTATTAGAAAAATTACCGGTGGGCATTTTACTTGATGATCTTCAGATTGTTTTCAAATCTTTATTGAATTGTGGAGCAAATATTGAGGAAATAAACATCGTTCGAAAACATCTTTCATTAGTTAAAGGAGGGCAGTTGGCCAGAGCCATTGCGCCAGCCCATTGTATCAGTCTAATTCTTTCTGATGTTATTGGAGATCCCTTAGAATCCATTGCGTCAGGACCCACCGCAGCGGATAAATCCACATTTTCCGATGCCTGGAATGTAATAAAAAAATATGACTTAGAAAACAACTTACCTTCTGCGATTCATAATTACTTACAAATGGGAGTTGCAGGCAAAAAGCCAGAAACAGTTAAACCTGGAGATCCCATCCTTGAGCGGGTTGAAAATATAATTTTAGGCAACAATTGGGAAGCATTGATTTCTGCTAAACAAACAGCCGAAGAGTTAGGTTTTAATACGTTAATTTTAACGAGCCGTGTTCAGGGTGAAGCCCGGGAGGTGGCCAGGGTTTTAACGGCCATTGTAAAAGAAATTCAAACCCGAAATGTTCCTCTGCCAAAACCAGCATGTGTGCTATTAGGCGGAGAGACAACCGTGACGATAAAAGGAAAGGGTTTAGGTGGAAGAAATCAGGAACTGGCTCTGGCTGCTCTGATTGAGATGAAAGAAACGACAGGTCCCTATATTATTGTCAGTTGTGGTACGGATGGAACGGATGGTCCAACAGATGCCGCCGGGGGTTGGGCCACTCCGGGTATATGGGAAAAAGCCCGCGAGTTCCAACTCAATCCATTGGAATATCTGAACAACAATGATTCCTACAACTTTCTTAAACAGACGGGTGGCCTGATTCAAACCGGACCCACCGGAACAAATGTGATGGATATTATTTTTGCGTTGGTGTCAGAGTAAAATGTAAGCTGATCTAAAGTTTCCCGAGGATAAATTTTGA